>CALBVQ010000197.1 GCA_937969485.1 uncultured Saprospiraceae bacterium
TATACTGATTAATCATATTAGCAAATATACAATGTTTCCTAGCGAAAAGATTAAATTTACGATTCTTAAAAAATAATCAAAAAGCAGATTATGCGCTATTCCTTTATTTTATTAGCTTTCTTAGGGTTCACATTGCTTTCATGTGCCAAGAAAACTGTGACATCAACCAAACCTGCAATGTCTATAGATGAGACGAAAACTACAATGAATAAAATTCCACTAATCTACCCAACAACTAAAAAAGACGATATTTCTGATGATTATCATGGAACAACGATTGCTGATCCTTACCGATGGTTAGAAGATGATAATAGTCCAGAAACTAAAGCGTGGGTGATTGCACAAAACAAGGTTACTAATAATTACCTTTCTAATATTCCTTTCCGCGATGCAATCAAGGATAGATTGACAGAGCTATGGGACTTTGAAAAAATAGGAACTCCTGTCAAAGAAGGTGACTACTACTATTTCTTCAAAAATAGCGGCTTGCAGAATCAATCTGTCCTATACAGATCAAAGGAATTGGGAGGAGAAGTTGAAATAGTCCTTGATCCCAATAAATTATCAGATGATGGGACATCTTCGCTAGGAGGTTACAGCTTCAATGCAGACGGCACTCTTATGGCATACAATGTCTCTGAGGGAGGTTCTGATTGGCGAACTGCCTACGTTTTGGATCTGAAAACTTTGAAGCTAACCGATGACAAGGTTAATTGGCTTAAATTTTCTGGAATGTCATGGCAAGGAGATGGCTTTTATTACAGTAGATACCCGGCTCCTGATGAATCGCAAGAGCTAAGTGGTCAAAATAAATTTCATAAATTATACTATCACCAGCTAGGCACTCCTCAAGAAAGTGATGTCTTAATCATGGAAAGCAAGGATCATCCTGCACGAAACTATTATGGTTCAACTACAGAAGATGAGCAATATTTAGTTATCAATGTCGTAGAATCAACCAGCGGAAACGCTTTGTATGTCATTGACAACAAAAGCAAAAGAAAGAATCCTATAGCAGTTGTCGAAGATTTTACAGCAGATCATCGAGTGATAGATAATGATGGAGCAAGTCTATTGCTGCTAACTAGCTATGCTTGCCCCAACAAGAGAATAGTGCGTGTTGATTTAGGTAATCCATCAAGTGAAAACTGGGTCAATGTGATTCCAGAATCAAAAAACACCTTAGATAACGTATCAATAGTGGGAGGAAAAATGTTCGTCAAGTACATTGTTAATGCGCAAGCCCAGATTAAAGTTTACACGCTAGACGGTAAATATATTCAAGACTTGGAGCTTCCTGGAATAGGAAATACAGGCGGGGTAAGTGGCAAAAAGAAGGATTCCGAAGGATTCTTTAGCTTTACTTCCTTCACCTATCCCACTACAAGTTTCAAGCTAAATACCAACACATTAACATACGAAGTATACGAACGTTCAGATGTTGCTTTCAATCCCGATGATTTCGTCACTGAACAACTATGGTTTAGTTCCAAAGACGGTACTCGTGTTCCTATGTTTGCTACATATAAAAAAGGCATCAAGCTAGACGGGTCCAATCCTACACTCCTATATGGATACGGAGGTTTCGACATAAGTTTATTACCAGGATTTAATCTTACAAGATTACCCCTGATTGAAAATGGCGGGATCTATGTTGTAGCTAATTTAAGAGGAGGAGGAGAGTTTGGGTCAGAATGGCACAAAGCAGGCACTTTAGAAAGAAAGCAAAATGTATTTGACGACTTCCAAGCTGCGGCAGAATTCCTTATTGAAAAAGGATATACGAGCAGTGACAAACTAGCAATCGAGGGAGGAAGTAACGGAGGTTTGTTAGTAGGAGCGTGCATGACGCAACGACCAGATTTATACGCCGTGGCATTTCCTGCAGTGGGAGTGCTTGATATGTTAAGATATCATGAGTTTACCATTGGTTGGGCATGGGCGACTGACTATGGAAGGAGTGATGATCCAGAAGCATTCAAGTACTTAATCGAATACAGTCCGTTGCACAATGTGAAAGAAATTGCCTACCCAGCAACAATGGTAACAACTGCCGATCATGACGATAGAGTAGTGCCTGCTCACTCTTTTAAATTCATAAGCGAACTACAAGACAAGCACAAAGGTGAAGATCCGGTATTGATAAGAATTGAGACCAGCGCTGGACATGGAGCTGGAAAACCAACTGACAAAGTAATTCAAGAAACTGCAGATAAACTAGGTTTTATGTTGTACAATATGAATGAAACCTACACGACAAAAACAAAATAAAAACAATTGATGCAAAATACACAAGAGCGAACGCAAGCAAACAAGGAAAGATACTTAAATGAATTGCTGGAAATTCTAAGAATTCCATCAGTAAGTGCAGATCCTGCGTTTGCAGACGATGTGCGTAAAACTGCAGAGTTTGTTCAAGAAAAGATGAACCAAGCTGGGGTTTCGCATACTAAAATATATGAAACGGCTGGTCATCCCATCGTTTATGGTGAACATCTTGTCGATCCTGCATTACCTACAGTACTTGTTTACGGGCATTACGATGTTCAACCACCAGATCCATTGAATTTATGGCATTCTCCTCCGTTCGAACCAGTAATAAAGAAGACTGATTTGCATCCCGAAGGTGCAATATTTGCAAGAGGGGCATGTGACGACAAAGGACAAATGTTCATGCATATCAAGGCTTTCGAGTCAATGAATGCCGCAGGTGAATTGCCTTGTAACTTGAAATTCATGATAGAGGGTGAGGAGGAAGTTGGTTCAGTAAATTTGGGGCCATTCTGTAAGAAATACAAAGAAATGCTTTCTTGTGATGTAGTATTATTAAGCGACACCAGTATTATTGCTAACGATGTTCCTTCCATAACAATAGGACTGCGAGGATTAAGTTATATCGAAGTAAAAGTTACCGGCCCTAACAAAGATTTACATAGCGGTGTGTATGGTGGAGCTGTAGTCAATCCCATCAATGCGCTTACTAAGATGATTGCTTCTTTACATGACGAGAACGGCCGCATCACAATCCCTGAATTTTATGACGATGTACAGGAATTGAGCAAAGAAGACAGAGACGAAATGGCTAAAGCACCATTTGATATAGAAACCTACATGAAAGGTCTGGGGGTAACAGAACTTAACGGAGAAAGTGGTTATGAACCTAGAGAGAGAACTTCTATTCGTCCTACTTTGGACGTGAATGGAATCTGGGGTGGATATATTGGAGAGGGTGCTAAAACCGTGTTGCCGTCTGAGGCATTCGCCAAAATTAGTATGCGTTTGGTGCCTTACCAAACGCCAGAGAAGATCACACAGCTTTTTCAAGAACACTTTGAGGCTATTGCTCCAAAGGGTGTCAAGGTAGAAGTATTTCCACATCATGGTGGGCAACCAGCGGTGACACCAACGGATACTGTTGAGTATAAAGCAGCGAGCATGGCACTAGAGAAAACTTTTGGGCGTAAGCCTATTCCTGAAAGAAGCGGAGGAAGTATTCCCATCGTTTCACTGTTCGAAGAGGTGTTCGGAGTAAAATCCGTGCTAATGGGATTCGGCCTAAATACCGACGATATACATAGTCCCAATGAGCATTACGGAATATTTAACTATTTCAAAGGCATCGAAACGATTCCTTATTTCTATCATTACTATGCACAAGAAAAATAATTATTTACCGCATTCATAAAATGTATAATTCAAATATTGACAAATGAAGTATTTATTTAGCTTACTAATCATTACACTTATAGCTAGTTCTAACCTCACGGGACAACAGCTAAAAACAGCCGAAGACTCACTAGCGTATGCGTTTGGTCTAGACCTAGCAAGAGAGATTCAGAAAAAAAATATGACGGATCTCAATACTGAGATAATGAGGCAAGCAATTGATGATGTTATAGCAGGCAGAGAAACAAAAATTAATGAAGTAGATGCACGTACTTTTGTTGCAACAGAGAAAAGAGCAAGAAACGAAAGAATGGGAGCCGCAAACAGAGAGGCAGGCTTGGCATTTCTGGCAGAAAAAGCAAAGCAACCCGGCGTAATGCAATTAACCGATGGAATACTATACGAAATCATCAAACCAGGAATGGGTGCTAAGCCAGCAAAAGGTAGTGATGTGACCCTTCACTATGAAGGAAAGTTGATTACTGGAGAAGTATTTGACAGTTCATATGATAGAGGTGCACCTGCATCATTCAATCTAAACCGTTTAATCAAAGGCTGGCAAATCGCAGTTCCTAATATGAAAGAAGGAGCAAAATGGAGACTGTACTTACCATACGAAGTTGCCTATGGACCTAGAGGTGCAGGATCTAAGATCAAGCCGTACTCAACTTTAATTTTCGATATTGAATTGATCGAAAATAAATGATAAGGTTCGATATCATTTCTGCTATTCCGGATTTATTGACAAGTCCTTTATCACACAGTATCATGCAACGCGCTGTTGACAAGGGCTTACTCGACGTTCAAGTTCACGATTTGCGAAGCTACGGTCTAGGGAGATACAAGCAAATTGATGACTACCAATACGGCGGTGGAGCAGGAATGGTGTTAACTCCAGGACCTTTGGATACGATAATATCTGAATTGAAAAATCAACGGACGTATGATGAAGTTATATACATGACCCCTGACGGTGTGACTTATAACCAATCCATCGCGAACAGACTTTCACTCCACGGAAACATAATGATAATTTGTGGACATTATAAAGGGATTGATCAGCGAATTCGTGACATCCATGTCACTTGCGAAATTTCAATAGGAGATTATGTTCTTTCAGGTGGTGAACTGCCTGCTGCTATTCTCGTAGACTCAATAGGAAGATTGATCCCTGGAGTACTCAACAACGAAAGTAGTGCCTTATTTGATTCACATCAAGATGGATTGCTAGCACCCCCAATTTACACCAGGCCTGCAGAATTCAAAGGACATGTAGTTCCAGAAGTTCTACTTAGTGGAAACGATGCTCTAATTGAAGCCTGGAGGGAAAAACACTCAAAAAGCACTCAAAAAAGCGAAGAATAATTTTACTGTCCAATTGATAAAGTGTATCATTGGATTATTCATTAACTAAATTAAATATTAATAATGGGTTTATTTTCATTCCTTAAAAACAAAGGTGCCAAATTATTTGGAAAAAAAGCTGCGGAGGACAAAGAAGTAAAATTGTCTAAAGCAGATCAATTAAAAGCAGAAATCGCAAGATTGGGATTAAATGTGAACGATCTAGGTATTGAATTATGTGAGCAAGTGATTGTTTCTGGTTCAACACAGACAAACGCAGAAAGAGAAAAAGTAATTCTTGCATTAGGTAATGTAGAAGGAGTAGGATCAGTTGATGATCAAATTTCTGTTACTAATCCTGAGCCAGAAGCACAATTCTACACAGTTCAATCAGGTGATTCTCTTTCTAAAATTTCCAAAGCATTGTACGGAGATGCTATGAAATACAATTCTATTTTTGAAGCTAATCGACCAATGCTTGAGCACCCAGATAAGATTTATCCTGGACAAGTATTAAGAATCCCTCAGATCTAATCTGACCGAATCTTTGTATTTTTGAGGTGTTTACTTCAGTCTTGAGCTGTAGTAAACACCTTTTTATTTTGAAGTAAAACTTCTGCCTTGCATAGACATTTCTTATCACATAAACCTATAGGGTTCCTTTCACAATTTAAATATGAAGGGAAGCGAGCATCAAGAAAAAAACTACTGGGAGAACTACATGACTTTCCCGATGGAACTATGGCAATAGGCCGACTGGATGAAGATTCGGAAGGCTTACTTCTATTGACGACAGACGGTAAAGAAAGCCATAGAATACGCAGTAAAAAAATCACTAAAGAGTACTATGTTCAAGTAGATGGGCAAATCGATGAAAATGCGATCCAAAAGCTAAAAACAGGCGTAGAAATAGGCGTAAATGGCACCAAGTACATGACGCTTCCGTGTGATGCAAGAAAATTAGATCCAGCTCCTGAATTTCCAGCTCGTACTAAAAAGATAAGAGATGATAGACACGGGCCAACCAGCTGGGCGTCAATAACAATAGGGGAGGGCAAGAACAGACAAGTGCGCAAGATGACAGCAGCCGTTGGTTTTCCCACACTACGCCTCATCAGAGTTAAGATAGGAAACCTAGAACTAGCAGACTTGAAAAATGGAGAAGTAAAGGAAGTAAAAGAATTCATTGTGTAACAAAGCTGAT
>CALBVQ010000198.1 GCA_937969485.1 uncultured Saprospiraceae bacterium
AGTTTTTTTTTAATTTCACTTCACAAGGGTGAAATTTTCCACTTAACAAGTGTGGATACTGCTTCACAAGTGCAGCATTAACGTACATCTACTTATTTTTCTTTATTCTTGTTCCCAAGAGCAATCGCCATACCAAATTGAATACTTGAAGGCGTTGTTTTTAGTTTTGTTGGTTGGCTTCCGAAAGAAATGTGATCTCCGACACTATTGAAGTCTCTTTGGTACTTAATGTCAAAGTGTACAATTTTCCAATCGAATCCTATTCCACCTTGAAAACCTGCTGAAATATTTTTTGAGTTAATCTCTAGATTGTTTAGATCAGAAAGGTCTGAATTTAGTTCTTGTATTAGGTGAAATACTGGTCCACCACCGATTCGGAAGTTCTTAATTCGTACTCCTGCATTAATTGGCAAATCAATTTGTTGGAAATTTTCAGAGTAAGCTACAGGGTTATCAGTTTCAGCATTGAAATCCTGCACCACATAGTTTACATCGTATCGAGTGTAAAGAGCTTCAGGTTGAAAATATATCCAACCGAAGTTGAACTGAGAATAAACCCCTACAGATTGAGAATTTGAGATACTACTTAACTCTAATTTATAATCAACTGACTTTCCAGCTGATACCAGATAAGTTGATTCTGTGTTTTGACCTTGGATTCCTGTTTGAAATCTTATTCCAAGATCAACTTGCGCATTTACTGAGCTAAAAGTAATAAACATAAATGCGATAAATAGTAAGCTTTGATATTTCATTCGTTATGAATTTTTTTGTTGTTTCCTCTTAGACTGTTATTTTTGGTAATACCCCCTAAAGTTATTTTCACTTTAGTCGTTCATTTACGAAAAATGAAAGAAAGGATGGTCATAAAAAGTAGCTGTGATGACCGTGAAGTATAGCTCAAAGTGAATTTCTTTCAAGCAGAAAAAAAATTAAAAAAAATGTGTATTTTTTTTTGCCAAAAAAGTGTGCAGCCCAATGAATGTCGGCTACTTAGCAGTTTTTGTGTCGGCTATTTTGCATTAAAAAAATGTAGAATAGAATTGAAGTACGAAGAAAATTAATTGTGCTGCTAAAAAAGTAGATTATTGACTCAAAAATTTAATAGTTGTTCAACTTAGAAATGCAAATCCTATGCCAAATTTAAGTTTGGTTTTTTAATAATGTTTGCAAGTCGCTAGAATTAATGCGTGCAATTAAAGGAACAGAATGTCCCGTTTGAGTTATTAACTAATTGTACTAAAATGCATAACCAACCCCAAGTTGGATACGGTTGTCATTGTTTTCGAATGTGTATTCTCTACCATCATATTGTATGGTATCACCAAATAATGTGGTGCTAAGCTCATATCTAAGATCAATTCTTAGCTTCCATACGTCAAAACCTATTCCACCTAGATAGGAATATGTGAATTGTTGAGGGTCGAGATCGTAACCTTCGATTGTTCTCAATTCACTAACGTGAGAAATTGGCAGATGTCCACTAATTCCACCGTGGATATTAAACCAATCAAACTTAACTCCTAGCTGAAGCGGTACATCTAGCGTAGTATATTGCTCTTTGAGAAATTGATCTGCGTTTCCGTTCATTAGGTCTTCGATTTTATAATCTACAGTTGCCGAATTTCCAAGTACTTCAAGTTGAAGAAATAATTTCCAAACAGTCAACCTTCCCCATAATCCAAAGTGGTACCCCCACTGAATATCATTCACGCTTATATTATAGTCGGGTTCATCTCTATCGTTAAACAATGTGATAATTCCAAAATCAGGATTTGCATAATCGTAGTTGCTTACACCAATTTTTACGCCTCCTTCAGCCTGAGCTTGAGCTTTCAGGCTTCCTATGGTTAGGAATGCTATTAAAATAAATAATCTACTATAACTTATCATATTACAAATATCACTAATATATCTCAGTTACAAAAAAATAGGCCAATAAATATTAAATGGCAGAGTCTTTGCACACAAACTAAGAAAGCATCTATGTATTATATACTATTAAGTGTCGCTGTACTCACAAACAAAAGCATAATAGTATAAATTTGCGTTCTAGATGTTATAATAGAACGAATAAAAGTGGAAAAGTATGCATATTGATCAAGTTTATTTTAGTGGTTCATTCCCAAGTTACAGAGACACACCAAAAAATGGTGTGCCTGAATTCGCATTTATTGGGAGATCCAATGTAGGTAAAAGTTCTCTGATTAACATGCTAACCTCGCGTAAGGGAATAGCTATAGTAAGTAACACGCCCGGAAAAACTCAGCTCATAAACTATTTTCTTATTGACGATGGGTGGTATCTTGTAGATTTGCCGGGTTACGGTTATGCAAAATTAAGTAAGACTAAGAGGAAAGAGTTTCGGTTAATGATAGAGAACTTTTTAGTTAAGAAGGAAACAATAGTTTGTACATTCATTTTGCTCGATGTACGACATGACTTGCAAGCTTTAGACTTAGAATTCATTAATTGGTGTGGTGCTTCTCAATTGCCAATCGCCTTGATATTCACCAAGATGGATAAACTTAGACCAAATGAGAGAGAGAAGAATGTTGAACGGTTGAAGAAATCGTTGCTTGAGCATTGGGAGGCATTACCCGAAGTTTTTCCGTCTTCCGCTGAAACATACGAGGGTAGAGATGATATCCTAGGGTATATACAGTCGATTTTGAGAACGCTAAATAAGAAATAGAAGACTTAATCTAAGGTCTAGCAAGTTGCATATTGGTCCTTTTTTTTGGGCGTAAAGCCCACAAGAAATATTTATTAGTTATTAATTGAATACAAGATCGAAAATCTAAAGCTTCAAATGCTTACATTTGCTGCAATCTATGGCTGCACTATATCCACATATCATACCTGAAATTAAGGAATGGCCAATATATAAATTGAGCCAAAGGCGAAGCGAATTCGTTAACTCCATAGTGGAAAGGGTGGAGTCGCACTTCTCTCATAAGAGCACCAAGGAGATTGAAGATATGTTGTCCAAGACAATCTTTAAGGAAATAAAAAGATGTAAAGAAGATCCTTGGAAAGTTGATCCTAGTAATGAAGTGAAATACTGGCTAGGCCTTCGAAAAGAACTTAATGCGATAGTCACCGGGAGTGAGGATAGAGCTGCAAGACTGCAGTTATTCAGAAAGATATCTAATCGATATGCAGAGGAAATTGCTGGAAGTTTTAAGGAGAAGACCTTTTTAAGAGCTAGAAAATTTTTGTCATTTATTTTTAAACGTCTCTTAAACTCTGCAGCAGGAAAGAACCACCGAAGATTGTGGGGTTCTCAATATCAACTGTATGAGCGCCTATTAGTTAAGGGGCCAGTTGAAAAAGTTCGCGAATTATCTAAGCACGGTACTGTTGTAATGGTGCCTACGCATTTTAGTAATTTAGACTCTATACTCATCGGTTATGCGGTTGATACCATAATGGGGCTCCCGGCATTTAACTATGGAGCGGGATTAAATCTTTATGATTTAGAGCTGGTTGCTTACTTCATAAATCGTCTAGGCGCATATAAGGTAGACAGAAGAAAAAAGAACCCTATTTACCTAGATACTTTAAAAACGATGTCTCTTGAAGGAATACAATCGGGTGTAAATACATTGTTTTTTCCAGGTGGAACAAGATCAAGGTCTGGAGAGCTTGAGAAGTCACTTAAATTGGGCTTGTTGGGTACGGTGGTAGAAGCTCAGCGTGCTAGGCTTCAACAAGGTGAGACAAAGAAGATCTTTGTTGTGCCACTTATATTGAGTTATCACTTCGTACTGGAAAGTAAGTATCTTATAGAGCAGCATCTCAAGATTACAGGGCAAGAACATTACCTAGGAAGTAAAGATGCAGCTAAGTCTTATAAGAATATTGTGAAGTTTTTATGGGATCTCTTTTCCCAAGGTAGTGAGATTTATCTGACTCTGGGTGAACCTATGGATGTGCTTGGAAATAGAGTTGATGATCAGGGCAAGTCATACGATAGTAAGAATAGTGAGGTTGATATAAATGAGTATTTTGTGCTTGATGGTAATATTAATAAGAGCAAGCAAAGAGAAGAAGTTTATACCCAATTTTTGGCTGACAAAATTGTGGAGTCTTATCATGACAATAATACGGTGTTGTCATCTCATGTAATTGCGTATACTCTCTTTGAAATGATACAGAAACGGTATCCGAATGAGAATATTTACGTCCTTGTAAACAAAGACCCTGAGGGTGAAAAGGTTGTCTATCAAGACTTTGTAAAAAGAGTAGAAGCTACTCAGAAGGTTCTAGTTGAGATGAACTTAAATATGAAAATTAATATTACTAGTGCTATGAAGGGTGATGCAGATGAACTTATTTCAACTGGCATTAGCAACATGGGAGTATATCATACTAGAAAGCCAGTGAGAAAGGACGAGGACGGGGGAATATATAGTGAGGATTTGAAGTTGTTGTATTATTATCGAAATCGATTAGATCACTATGATCTAACACAGAAGGTCGATAAATTATTGAAGGAAAATTATCAAGAAGAAGAGTGAATTTTATAGTATATGATCTAGAAGCAACTTGTTGGATGGGCAGACCACCAGGTGGAGTGAATGAAGTTATTGAAATTGGCGCTGTCAAGGTTAATCGCTATGGAGAGATTGTTGACAAGTTTAGTAAATTTATCAAACCTCATGTCAATCCTTATCTTTCACATTTTTGCACTAAGTTGACATCTATTACACAAAAGAATGTTGATCAAGCTGAGAAATTTGATAAGGTAGTTGCACAATTCCAAGAATGGATTAATATATGGGACGAAGAATATCTGCTATGTGCGTGGGGTGATGCTGATGTAAAATTGCTTAGAAGCGATTGTAATATTCACAAGCTTGATGACGAATGGCTTGTTCATAACCTTAATATCAAGAATCAATATCATAGCCTGATTAATGCCGCAAAGAAAACAGGATTGAAAGCTACCATTAAACGAGAGGGCTTTGAATTTACAGGCGTACAACATAGAGCTATCTCAGATGCAGAGAACACAGCCAAGATATTTATTAAGTATGTTGATATGTGGCGTTTCTAAAGCTCTATCCGATAGGAATTACCGCAGCTAAACTAAATGCACACTTTTTTCGTCTACGCTCTTTAATCTTACCTCTATATTTTCAGCTATTGTTGTTGCAAGTGATAGCCCTACATATTTGGGCGTTACTGGAAAGTTTTTGTGTTTTCGATCTACTAGAACTGCAATTTCTAGCCGCTTAGGAATTATTGTGAGTAGTGGTTTGAATGCATAAAACAACGTTCGGCCAGTATTTGCTACATCATCCACTATCACTAAAACTTTTCCTTGTAATTTTTTTACCTCAATATCTAGTTCTACCTCATTTTCTATTGGTTCTGCTGGATTAATCCTTAAGTTGACATAGTGGATGCCAACCTCGCTGTTTCTTTTCATGTACATGCCTAGATTTTTAGCGAAATTAAAACCATTGTTATTGATTCCCAGCAGGTAAATATCAGACTCGCCGTAGTTGTGCTCCAAGATCTGGATCGCTAGACGTTTCGTTTTTTGCTTAATTTGAACTTCACTCAATATCTGCATGACATAAATTTTATAGCACTAAATATGCGACTTTTTAAATATCTTTATAGCTTTAGACGACTAT
>CALBVQ010000199.1 GCA_937969485.1 uncultured Saprospiraceae bacterium
GTCCAGCTCTTTTGATACTCACCGTGATGGTGACCACGCCTGCGCTTCAAAAGAACTGTTGAGCTCCCATTCTCTTTGCATTTTACGCTCTCGTGACGAAATCCTAATGCATAATTCGGGTTTAATAATTCTTGAAAATAAAGTGAAACCTTAAAACAGAATTGGTATTACTTAGACACGTAAGGCCTTCGCCTTACTCGCTTTGCATAAACTTGGATCAAGAAGAATTTCTTGTGGGCTAGTAAAAAACGTTACCGACTTATAAATAAAATATTCTTTAGCAGACATTAATTTCGCGAGAGGAACATGGAGTGCATGTCGCGAACGCTAGTGAGTGATGAGGCCACTGCCGAAACACGGAATAATCCGACCCAATGGCCTCTTTTTTTGAGGGCAATGGGTCTCGCCCAATCTATCATTACCTATAATTATCTTATCCACCTCTTTTTAGTCTTGGTCCACAAACTTTTTGTCCAGTAGAAAATAAAAAAGGAGCGCTGCTTTCGCATCACTCCTTTTGTGGTCCCACATGGGCTCGAACCATGGACCCCCTGATTATGAGTCAGGTGCTCTAACCAGCTGAGCTATGGGACCTCTTATCTAAATAAGAACGCAAAAGTAAGCAACTGCTTAGATTCAAACAATAGTTCATGCCCGATATTTCATATTAATAAAAACACTAATGTGTTTGAGTTTTTTTATCCTTTGTAATGCCCGTGTATAGGGCGTTTGAAAAAAAATCCAATTTTTATTTAGAAAAATGGTAACGGAATTGAGGTCTCATTACACTAATAAGGGACAGCAAGAAAAACTAAAAATCAAAACTTCTTGCGACTATAAATTTTAATCGCCTTTATAAATATGGCACAAACTATTAATCATGAGTGTTAATAATGAAATTACTTTAATTGGAAACCTAGGTCAAGAATTTGAAGTAAAAACTACTGGAAACGGGAAAGTTTTCGCAAAATCTTCCTTAGCTACTAACGAAACGTACCGAAATAGCCAAGACGAAGTCGTCAAGGCTACAGAATGGCACAGGCTTATCGTTTGGGGTAAAAAAGCTGAACTTATTTCAACTTACACAAAGAAAGGCTCTCAAATTTTGGTGAAGGGGAAACTTCGTTACAACAGTTACGAAGATACGGACGGAGTAAAGAGAACTATTGCTCAAGTGGAAGTGAGCGAATTTAAGTTTTTGGACCCTAAGCCCAAAGAGTTAGCTACAGCATAACAAAGAAATACTGTTTTATTTTTGAATTTGTGCATCTTGTTTTTCTGTAAATTCCATGAATTACTCAAAATGGATACATGTACTTAAACTTAGAATAGTATAAGCAGGTATTGCTTTTTTAGTGAAGGGGACCATAATAATATATGGTTTCCCTTCCTTTCTAATCGATAAGTTATGAACCCACTAAGGCACTGTAAAACAAAATTGATATCGCATCATCTTTAGGGATTGTTGAAGCAATGATTGCTTGTCTCCCATATTTACTTAAACTATGGTGAACTGTAAATTGTTATAAATATGTTTGGCTTATATATATTGAGATTTATAATATAAATTTTGCATATTTGTAGCCCTTCAAAAAAAATCAACTTAGAATAACGTTTCCATACTTATCCCAAAGTCATTATTTAAAATTAATAGAGAAAAAATTATCATGGCAGATAAAAAAGAAGAAAAATTAAAAGCCCTTAAACTAGCAGTCGATAAGCTTGATAAAACGTACGGTAAAGGTACGATCATGAAGCTTGGTGACAAGCAAGTTGTAGATGCTGACGTAATCCCTACTGGGTCGTTGGGATTAGATATAGCTTTAGGAATAGGTGGATTTCCTAAAGGAAGAGTAGTAGAAATCTATGGTCCTGAATCATCAGGAAAGACTACGTTGGCGATTCATGCGATTGCCGAGTGTCAGAAAATGGGTGGAATTGCTGCTTTCATCGATGCAGAGCATGCATTTGATAAATTTTATGCGGAACACTTAGGTGTAGATACTGAGAATCTTTTGATCTCGCAGCCTGATAATGGTGAGCAAGCTTTAGAGATTACAGAGAACTTGATTCGTTCAGGCGCAATTGACATCATCGTGATTGACTCTGTTGCTGCATTAGTTCCAAGGGCTGAAATAGAAGGGGAGATGGGTGATAGTAAAATGGGTCTTCAAGCAAGGTTGATGTCACAAGCTCTAAGAAAACTTACAGGGACAATCGGTAAAACGGGATGTTGCTGTATTTTCATTAACCAATTGAGAGAAAAAATTGGTGTAATGTTCGGAAATCCAGAAACAACTACTGGTGGTAATGCTCTTAAGTTTTACGCTTCAATGAGACTTGATATCAGACGATCTGGTTCCGCTATCAAGGACAAAGAAGGTAACGTAATGGGTAATCCAACCAAGGTTAAGGTAGTAAAAAACAAGTTAGCTCCTCCTTTCAGATTAGCAATGTTTGATATCATGTTTGGTGAAGGTGTTTCTAAACTAGGAGAAATAATTGACCTTGGAGTTGACGCTGGAATTATGGAGAAAAGTGGTGCATGGTACGGATACGAAGGCACAAAGATTGCGCAAGGAAGAGAAGCTGCTAAGCGGTTCTTAACAGACAATCCTGAAGTTGCTTTGGAAATTGAAAAGAGAGTTAAAGCTCAGTATAATATTCCTATGAACGGGGAAGCTAAGGCTAAAGCTTAGTTTTTAACTCTAACTCATAAAATAAAAAAGCCTGTCAGAATCAATTTCTGATAGGCTTTTCTATTTTCTACGATCTACTATTCTACGAAATATAGAGCAACATGTTCCGCGTAGTTTATGATTGATGCTACAGTCAGTGATTAGCTGTGAATTAGTGCAAAAATTTATGAAAGAACTTAGGCTAGCTTCTCGTAATTTCTATAAAGTCCATCCCTACATTAGGATGTAAGTTATCATACAGAACAGTATTCTCGTCGACAACTTTTACTCTCGTTTTGTCCCCTTCCCGAGTAACAAAGATTGAAAAACGACCTCCGAATCCACTTACGTTCAGCAGTTGCATCTCATTCCAGTCTTTCGGTAATTGAGGTTTGATCTTGAAAGAACGAAATCCTGTTCCTTGAATACCAAATAAGCCTTCGGTAAGTATACGACAGTATAATCCGCTTTCCGCGGAAAGGTGCGCCATTGATCCTTCAGGATAAGCTTCCACAGGATACGGTACACGATCTTTGAGTAATCTTTGTTCCGAATATTTAATTAATTTACTTAGCGATTGTTCTGTTGCGCCTGACAAAAATGTTCCACGCAAGGCGTACAATGTGCCTCGATCCCAGAATATCTTTGAGATAGATGCCTTCGGGTGATTGCGCTCAACATAAACACCATTCTCTCCCCACAATGAATTAAATAAGGCATCTATCGTTCCTTCTTTTCGTTCATTTATGCCAACAACCAAAGGCATACAAATCCAATGACGTAGATTTTCATGTCCCTCATAGTAACGATATGTTTCCTTTCCTTCAATCTCTCGCCCGAAGAACGACTCAATATTTTGGCGTAAAGCCAATGCATCATTAACATAATCAGCGGCTAATTTCTCTTTACCCAAAGACGTTGCCACATATTGTGCCTGAATTAACGCTCCATAATAAAGACTAGATGTAGATAGATTCGCACCACCAGTCTCGATTCTGCCTTCCATTTCATCACTTTCACTCTTCACCACTCCTTCACTATTTAGCATCCGCTTGTTATATTCTAAACACCATTCAATCAATGGCCATAGCCTTTCTGCCTCAGCCTTATTTCCATATGCCAATACAAACTGAGAAGCACCATAGGCGATCATCGCAGCATCTCCTCTATCAAGCGTAGGAACAGGAGCGATCCCTTCCACTTCATACGAATACCTTATGTTTTCGTACTCTTCATTAATCTCATTCAGGAAGGCATTGTAACAATTGATCGCAGATTGATTCCCCACATCATATCCCAAGAAAGGAAACAATGGACTGATATACTCCGCTTGATCATTCGCCCAAAACCCCACATAATATCTGCCTCCTCCGGGAGAATGAACAAGCCCTAGCCTAGATTGGAAAATACTTTCACTCCCACGAATTTTAGAAAACTCATACAATTGATTTATGTCCTTATTTGGTGTTTGAAGTACCGCGGCATATTTCATTGCATTTATAAATTGCTGCCTTTTACTCCACTCCTCCTTTCCCGTGACGCTAAGGTTGTCAAGGTGAACGGAAACAAAATATTCATAGGATTCACCTGCTTTTATTACAATTTCTTCCCTGATATCACTGGCGGAATTGATAGAATGTCGATGATTATCAATAGTTAAGGTGCTAACTGAAGTTGAATTTTTAGTGGCCTTAATATTGATGGGCCCATTGCTAGAATTGGTCAATGTAAATTGCTCTACATAGGCGGCTTTATCGGTGGAAGGAAAAATGCTTCTAGTAACGGAAAGTCCATTGATTAATTTATAGGTAAACTTGAGGTAACCATCGATATGAATGGACTGAACAGTATCAAGTATTAATTGTGTTTCACCCAGATATAACTTTGGGAGGATATCATCGTCGGAAAAGACACTTCTGAAATACGATCGATATATTTTCCATGCCGCGTCGGTTGACTTAAGTTTTGGGTGAACTTGTGGGAAGATTACGTCTCGGGAGATAGATAAAATTCCCGCCGAATCAACTGTGTAGTCAACTATCGTGGAAGTTAATTGGCCTGACATTTCAATGTTGTCATCGATTGTGACAGGAGATGTGGGAGAAAAGGTATACGTTATTCCGAAGAAAGTATTTTCCCATCGTTTGGGGTTTTGGGCTTCAGCCCAAAAAGAAAAAAAACAAAGAGTTAGAAAAATAATAGTAGCTTTATTCACCATATCTTTTTAACTCAAGATAATATTAATATGCAAAGGAGAAAATTTATTTCTAGTGGTTCACAGTTGGGAGCCTTACTTCTTATCGCACCACATCTTATTTCCTGTAAAGGTAAATCTAGCGCTGAGGTTAAAGAAGATTTGATCAAGAACGAATCAATATTTAAGTCAGGAGGTGATTTTACAATCACTAATGTGGCGGGCAATGTATGGACATTTGAAGAAAGAGGAGGAACCATTGGTTTTTATGTGACAGAAGATACAGTTGTTGTAATTGATACTCAATTTCCCGATCAATCTGGACATCTTTTAGCCGAAATTGCCACTCAAACTTCTTCGAAAGTTGACCTACTTGTAAACACCCATCATCACGGAGATCACACCTCAGGAAATATCGCATACAAGGATTTGCTAGGAATGCATATAGCACATGAAAATAGTCTAAAAAATCAGAAGAGAGTTGCAGAGGAAAGAGAGCAAAAGGATGTTTTGTATCCTACCACCACTTTTGCAACTGACCAAAAGTATTCTAAAGGCGACCTAAAGATGTCTTTCAATTACTTTGGCGCTGCTCATACAGATGGTGATATAGTAAGTTTTTTTGAGAATGATAATGTGGCACACATGGGAGACCTAGTTTTCAACAGAAGGTTCCCCTATATTGATAAATCCGCAGGTGCAAACATTGCAAACTGGGTCCAGGTTTTGGATAAGACTGTAAAAACATACGGTACAGACACAAAATATATTTTTGGTCATTCTGCTAATGGATATCCGGTCAGAGGTAATTCAGAGGATCTCAATGCAATGAAAAACTATTTAGAACGATTGCTCGAATTTGGGATGGCAAGTATAAAATCAGGAATTTCTCTGAATGAGGCCAAAGCTTCTACCACTGTTATTCCTGGAGCAGAAGAGTGGCAAGGAAAGGGAATAGAAAGGTCCTTAGATGCGGTCTATCAGGAATTAAGCTAATATGAAATAAAAAGCTCCTTCCAGTGTGCACTGGAAGGAGTAAAACCAAAATCTAATTACCCATTTTCTTATGTTGCATCTTTTTCTAAATCCAGCTCGTTGATTGCATCGGAAATTTCATACCCTAATCTCAAGCCTTCTTCACAGTCCATACTTACATGAACTCCTAAAGGAATTCTAGAGAATGCATTTTCTCTCGCCATTTCTTCCATAGTAGAAAATTGTCTGGCTGCTCCTAAAAATTCTGTTCTACCTTCGTGGGTTTTGTCTGTAAAATTTACTTCATTTCCAAAGTAATCAATGAATACACCTGCAGCGGCAGAGGCAAAACACGAGTGCCCTGATGGGTAGCCCGGGAAACCTGGATTTGGCCAGTAAATGAACTTGTATAGGTTCGTTTGAAAATCAGGATCAATAAAGTCATGAATATATACCGAAGGTCTCATCACCATATATTCATACTTGTACTTCCAGGTTGCTACTGCGCCGTCATTTAGTGAAAACCCCAGTTTGACAAAAAGAGTTAATGTCTCTTCCATATTCAAATCGAATTTTTTCACTAACTGGTTTGCAATTGAGAATTGCCTTGCTGGAGGACTCATCATTAAACCTTCCACATCATCGCTCCAAAACTCAGCAATCCATAATTGATCGTTTTGTTGCTCTTTTGCCTTGTTGTTTACTTCATAAACTTGTTTCATCTGTGCATAATACTCACTATCAGTATTTTCACTGTATTCGAGTGGTGCAATTGTTGTCGTTTCTTTAGGAGAAATCACGAAAGTTCTTACCGATTCCCAGTATGGAAATAAAGCGCGTTCAGGATCTGCAGAGTATGTCCAATTTCCATCACCAACAGGTGGTTCATATGATGTAGGTTGCGGTTCTAGGATTTGTTCTTCTGCAGCGACATCTGTTTGGCTATATGCGATAATTTGTTCTGCAACATACTTGCCCCACTCCCTTGATTCAGTAAGGCTTTTGTCAGAAATTTTCTTTGAATATCTATCTTCAATTTTTTCTTCAAGGGCGGAAATTCTATTTCGTTTGTCGTCTGCTAAATTAAGCAGAAAGTGATCCAAAACATCAGCATAACAAGAGTTTAGCGCGATCTTGTAATTAATATTTCGAGAAAGGTCGGTGGAATTTATTTCTAAGCCATCTAGACTATTCTTAGTAGATTTTTTGGACCTCATGCCTGGAACTGCGGTTTCGTATGTTGCCAGATTTATGTAAGCTATAGCTCTTGCGGTTGCATTTGGTCTCATTCCGTATACATAGCGATCTAGTTCAAGAAATAAATCTGTCCAATCGACAATCAAGTCATTGTTTAGTTTACCGATGGAGCCGTCGGAATCGTTGTGCCCTCCGTTTTTACCGTTTTTTAATTCTTCGGTTGAAACCTCGAAGGCTTCGTCTTTGCTGCAAGATTGAAGAAGAAGTCCAATGAGTAGTATCGAATAAATGGAAATTGAAATGTGAATTCTCATAATAGCAGAAATTTAGTTGTTACAGAATAGTTGGTATGAAAAAGGTCGAGAACTTGCGGCTAACAAGACAAATTCTCAACCTTCCATTTTGTGATTTTATGCGAGTGTTTTACTCGTCCTTACATGCTTCTTTAAGTTCTTGAAGCTCCTCTTGACTCTCTACAGTTACTTGAGTTTCGTCATCATACTCTATTGTGACTGGAAAAACTAATGTCGGTCTTTCAGCATCTGGACCAGCTTCTTCTTTGTATTCTTTAAAAGCAGCTCTTAAGTCTTCTTTCGAATCGAAGGTTGTTTCTGTTCCATCAATTGAGACTGTGACTGGAAAAACAAGAGAGAAGCACTTGAATCCCTTTCCCTTTCTTCCTTTACATTTTCCTTCTCTTGGACATTCTTTCTTAAGTTCACGAAGCTCATCGACTGATGCTACGTCAATGATTTCACTATCTTCATTAAGAACCTGAATTGGAAAAACCAACTGTGGTTTATTTTCTTTGGTTTTATCAAGTCCGCTTTCTTCGAAAAATTCAACTACTGTCTCGTGTAGATTCTCGTAACTTGTTACTTCCGCTGTCGTTTCGTCTACAAATTGAATTGTCACCGGAAAAATAAGCTCTAAACAGAAACTCTTACCAATTGCCCCGCCTTGCATGTCGCTTATTGCTCGATCTGTAAAAGAATCTACATCGATAAGTTCTGTCCTGTCGCAAGATGTCATAAATACCGCCATGAAGGTAAGTAGCATAAAGCCCATTATCTTCAGTTTTTTAATTTGATTGATCATAAAGAATAAATTTATATGGTTAATTATTTGTAGCAATTCTGTTTTTGGTTGCAACTTAATGTTGATAGTAGTTTATTCTGATTTCATATTGGTAAAAGTATAGGCACCCTATACAGAAAGGATCTCCAACATCAAAATCAAATTAGTAAGCTAGAACATTCGCAGCATCCTCAAACAGAATTGTTACTTTATACAGTTTCTTAACTGCTTACAATGAGAAAAGACTTGAACTTCATTTTTGTACTCACTTCTAGAAAAAAAAATCTGAAAGAATGTAATTTTAAATATCTTTAGGCTCTTGTAAGAACCATTTTCATTGAGGTTAGAGAAAAAAATATGTCGGAAAAAAAATTGTGGAATCAACTTAAAGCTGGAGATAAGGCCGCTCTTGAAACGATTTATCGAACGTATTTTAAGGATTTGTATTCTTACGGGAAAAAATTTGCAAAGGACACTGCTGTCATTGAAGATTGTATCCAAGAATTATTTATTGAATTATGGAGTAAGCGAGAGAATCTTTCTGAAACCGATCAAATCAAGCCCTATCTATATGTTTCTATAAGGAGAAAAATTTTATCGCAAGTGAAGAAGGGTAGAAGCCAAACAGGGATAGAATTACAAGAATACCATTTCGATGCAGAGTTAAGCTTTGAGCATATTCTCATTCAGAAGGAAGACAACGTAGAACGAAAGAAGTATATAGAAACAGCATTCGAACAATTATCAGATAGGCAGAAAGAGATTTTATATCTTAAGTATTATGCCCAAATGGATTATGATGCGATTTCAGAAATAATGGATATGAATTATCAATCAGCTAGAAACCTAGTTTCGAGAGCAATTGCTAAACTGTCTAAGGTTTTGTCCGTAAAAATGCTAGTGATTTTACTTCTTTCAATAAAGTATAGCAGTTAATACCTCGAATGTCGCATTGGTTCAGCATTGCAGAAATGTCGAGTGTTGAGTCGATATATATGAGGAAGCAAAACTTGATTTTTAGATGGGTAGCTTACGCAGGAGTTGTTCGTTTTAGCAAGAAAACTCGAGAGAATTTAAATATATTAACAGCTATTATTAATAAAAGTGAGTACAAAACGCCTCTCAACTTCTTTAAAAGTAAAAAGAAGGAATGAAACGACTAATAATATACTCAGTAATGGTCATTATGGTATCATCATGTGTAGATGATGTATCCCATGAAGCGGTGAACCAAGTGCAAAATTACTTTCAATTATTTGAGTCTGAAGCTTATGCAAGAGGGGTGGATCTAGATCTAGAGCAAATGAATGTAACAGCTCAAGTGGAGCAGATTGAACAAGGAAATGTGGTAGGTCAATGTAAAACCTATTCAGATGGAAGCAAAGAAATAGTTCTGGATTTGGTGTATTGGGAGAATGCAACTGAAATTGAGAGAGAATATTTGGTTTTTCACGAACTAGGACATTGTGTTTTGGAGAGAGACCACAATAACGAACGGGACGATAATGGCATATGTATAAGTATTATGCAAAGTGGGACTGGGGGTTGTAATAAAAGATATAACGAGTTAAGTAGAGAAGTATTAATTGATGAATTGTTTGAATAATTTTAGATATGGAGAAATATGTACATTATAAGGTTTCAGATTTTGTCGAAGACGAGTCTTTTGTAAGGTGGGTAAATAAAGAGCAATTAGAGAATGACATAAATTGGGAGGAGTGGCTTAAAACCAATCCAGCAAAGTCTGACGATGTTGCGAGAGCAAAAGAACTGCTTGGTCATATTCATTTCAAAGATGAATCCATCCCTGAAGGACTTGAAAGTAATTTATGGGGTAATATAGATTCAGCGATAAAGGCAACAGAACGAGCACAAAGAACCAAGTCTTTTAATTTTCGTCGCTTGTATATCGGCGCTGCTACTGCTGCAGCAGTCATTTTGGTATTATCTGCAGCACTCTTTATAAGTTCATACGATACAATACACTCGGTTTCTTATGCCGAAACAGATTCTATTGTTCTTCCTGATGGCTCTAAGGTTACTATTAATTCGGTTAGCTCCATCAAGTATGACAAGAATTCATGGAATGAAGACAGAGTTGTCGTGTTGGACGGTGAAGGTTTTTTTGAAGTTGAAAAAGGATCGAAGTTTATCGTACAGACTAAAAATGGTAATATTGAAGTTTTAGGAACGAGCTTTAATGTCTATTCTAGAAATGGTAATTTGCATGTATTATGCAAAACTGGAAAAGTGGCGGTGGTATTTGGAGACACCAATAAAGTTTTATTGCCAAGTCAGGGCTTATCTGTAAATGATGGTAAACCTTCATTCTCTTCTGAAGTCAGGGCTGCCGATGAAAGGAGTAATTGGATTTCAGGAATTTATCAATATAAAGATGAAAATTTGAGTGCAGTTGTCGAAGAACTAGAAAGACAATTAAATTACAAAATTGAAATTCCTGCTACCTTGCGTGAGGTAAAGTACTCAGGTAGTTTTAATATTAAGAATGGAGAGGAAACGCTTTCAGAAGTCCTGTGGCCTCTAGGATATAAATTTAAAATAGAGGATAGAACAGTGTATGTCAGAACAGAGGAATAACATATTCTTGAACTTGAAATTTGCATCGATAGCATTGATTTTTCTAATGCCTTATGGAGTTTTTTGTCAGTCCGACACTAGTGCCATGCAAATCACTTATTCTAAGTCTGGAGTCTCTATAAGCGAAATCATTAAAGACCTAGAAGAAGAATATGGGATTCGTTTTTCATATGCCTCAAGTACCAAGTTTAATAAAAAGATAAATGTAGATTTTGCGAGTGAGAATCTAGATGCAGTTCTTGAGTCTTTATTGACAAGTACAGATATGGAATATAGGGTCATTAATGACAATGTATTAATTCGAAAGACGGATAATTATCAAGAGAGTGAGGATAATGACTATCATAAAAACCTACATATAAGGGGTAAGGTTGTTATAGAGAAGGATAAAAAGAATTTAAGTTATGCAACAGTTGCTATTTCTAATTCACCTGTTGGGACATATACCGATGAGAATGGAAAATTTGATCTGGAAATTCCTGCCACATATATGCAAGAGAGTTTAGTCATTAGTTTTGTAGGTTATTCAAAAATGGAATACTCCATACAGGAACTGGAGGGCAATTATCTACTTATCCCACTTGCAGAATCCTCTACATTTGTTGAACAGGTCGAAATTGTTAATCGAGAAAAGCCGATCAAGATTAGCAAATATACCGATGAAATTGTATTGAATAAAAGACAAATTCTAAATAGTACTTCTGGTATTGCGGGCTCCAATATTAATAGAAATGTGCAATTATTGCCGGGTATCACAGCGCACAATGATAACAGTTCTGATATTCAAGTGAGGGGAAGTTCTGGTGACGCTACATTGACAATTTTAGATGGAATTCCTATCTATCGCTCAAGTCATCACTATGGGATATTTAGCACAATTAATACCTTGTATATTGACTCTTTGAATGTTTATAAGAATATTTTCCCCATTCAATTTAGTGGCAAAACAGGTGGCATTGTAGAAATGCTCAGTAGTCAAAAGCCAGCCCAAAAATTCGAAGCTCAGCTTGACATCAATTTATTATCCTCTGAAGCTGTATTCCATCTCCCAATATCTAAAAACAGTTCGTTCGAGTTTTCAGGAAAGTCTACTTGGAACAAAGTTGATAATAGTAATTTCTACACTCAAAAACGTGAGGATAGAAGTAAAAAAAGCATTTCTTCATTTAAAGAAAGTATTGAGAATAACCGATCTAGTGCTGGAGTTAATTTTAGCGATATACATGCTAAATATTTATGGCGTAAAGGGGATTCACATAATTGGAGTGTCAATTTCTATTATTCTCGAGAAAATGTTGATAATTCTTATGAAACTGAAATTTCCAATGAGGACGCAAAAAATTTATCTGTTGAAATTGATGAAAATGCACTTTGGCGAAGCGCGGGGGCAAGTGTGATAGGTAATATATCATTAAATCAAAAATGGAATTACTCTACACGAAGTTATCTTTCGTCTTACAGAGAAAATAGCCTGAATAGTATCGAAATTAACCTCACTGAAAAACCAGGTCAATCTTCTGAAATGATAAATTTGAATGCCTTTCAAAGAAACTTACTTGTTGATATTGGACAAGACCATCGATTACAATTTCTTGCTAATGGACATAGGTTGAATGCTGGACTTGAGATTAATAGAAATATGGTTGATTACGCATTTAATGAGAATGGAAATAGGATTTTTGCAGGACTTGAATCTATTGATAAATTAAGCCTTTATGGCTCTTATGATAAGCTGTACTCAGATAAATTTTTTGTAAATATTGGAGTAAGAGGAAACTACTTTTTAAGTTTAAAAAAGGCACTAGTTTCACCAAGAATTCAGCTATCGTACCACGCTTCCGACCGAAATTCTGTGAAGGCATCATTCAGTAACTACCAGCAAGTTGTACGTCAGTTATATTTTGAATATAGAGCAGTTCCTATGGAAATATGGGTCTCGTCTTTAAGTAATGATATTCCCATTCTTCAGACATATAATTACATGATCGGCTACACTCATAGAAACGATTATTTTAGTATCGATGTGGAGGCATATTATAGAAAACTTTTAGGTGTGGTTGAATATGCATCTGTTAATCCTGAGAAAGTAATTGATAATTCAGTTGATATTCAAGATTATAGATTGTTCGCAGGTGATGGCAGAGTAAGAGGTGTTGATATAATCATAAGCTCTGGTTACAAAAAGTATGACACATATCTTTCTTATACCTTAAGTAGATCTGAAGAAAAATACCTGGGAATTAATCGTAGAGAATACTTTCCATCTGAAAATGATAGAAGACATCAATTTAAATGGATCAATTCTTATACATATAATAGATGGCAATTTGGTCTCAATTCCATTTTTTCTAGTGGCCGACCATACACAAATATTACTAATACCGGAGTCAATGATGACATTCGTGATTCATCTCCTGAAAATCGATTTAATAGATTACCAGCATATAGACGAATAGATATCAGCACGGGATATACCGTAAACATCCTTAAACATAAAATGGAGCTTAACCTGTCCGTATATAATTTACTCAACACAGATAATGTCAAATATATCCAATCTGTTGTGACCACGGTTCAAGAAGACAGTATTCCGTTTACCTCTGTAGTTGGAGGAGAAAATAGTCTACTAAATAGAACAGTTAATGTCGGTGCAAAAATTTATTTCAATTATTAATACCAATTCTGTTTTAAGGATTCACTTTATTTTTAAGAATTATTAAACC
>CALBVQ010000200.1 GCA_937969485.1 uncultured Saprospiraceae bacterium
CAAGATGCAATTGATCAAATTACCGAAGAAATGATGGCGACCTATAACAAAGAATATGTGGTCATTTACAATACATTTCAGTTTTACCGAACGGACAAACTTCAGTATTTAAAGGAGTCACATGAAAGGGCAGTTAAAGGAGAATATATCTTAGGGGCAAAACTTGTGCGCGGTGCGTATATGAACAAAGAGAGGGCAAGAGCAGAAGAAATGAATTATCCATCTCCTATTAACCCCAATAAAGAAGCTACGGATACCATGTATGATGCTGCTGTGAAATACTGCGTAGAGAATTACAAAACCATCGCTTCCTGTAATGCTTCTCACAATGAGAAGAGTATTCGCCTTCAAGCAGAAATGATTTTCGAAAAAGGAATCGAGCGAAATCATCCACACTTGAACTTTTGTCAATTATATGGAATGAGTGATCACTTCTCTTTCAACCTAGCTGAACAAGGATTTAATGTAGCTAAGTACGTGCCATACGGCACAATTGATGATGTTGTTCCTTACCTTATTCGAAGAGCACAAGAAAACTCATCTGTTTCAGGAGAGATGGGACGTGAATTAACAATGATCCAGCACGAGGTCAAACGTCGAGGGCTTTAAAAATAAGTCACGAGTAATCCAGCCGAACTATGGCTTTCAAAGATGAATATGAAACACCTACTTTTTGTTGCGATTGCAATTACGCTTTTCGCCTGCAATTCCATTAAGAAAACAGAAATGTCTCCTCCTGCTCCTCCCGTCCCACCTGAAGCTCCAATGTCAAGGTTGGCTGACGTTGAACTTCATTCACTATTTTCCGATCACATGGTTATCCAGCGTGGTAAGAAGATAATCATTTGGGGTCAAGCCCCAAAGGGAGAGGCTATTGTTGCTAGTTTTAATGGTGAAAATATATTCGGTGTTTCAGGTGCTAATAAAACGTTCAAGTTAGAATTCCCGCCGATGAAAGCAGGAGGCCCGTATACATTGCAGGTAAATAATACAGAAATAACTGACATTTATATAGGAGACGTGTGGCTAGCTGCTGGTCAATCAAATATGGAATGGCCGATGTCTATGTCTGACAGCTACAAAACGGAACTTAGTGCTGGTGAATACCCGAATGTAAGGATGGTAAAAATTCCTAAAATTTTATCAACTAAGGAGGAGACTACTACAACTGAGCTTGATTGGAAAATAGCTGATCAGAACACAGTTGGTGAAATGTCGGCAGTTGCATATCACTTCAGCAAAGAGATTTACGACAAGCTGGATGTGCCTATTGGAATAATCAATAACAGTTGGGGTGGAACAGATATAGAAGGATGGATGCCATTATTTTCTTTGGAAGATTTCCCAGATGTTTACAAGCAAGCAGAGCAATTTCAGGGCAGTAATTATACTCCTGAAGAGAAAGACAAAGGATTAAAAGAGCAGTGGTATAACGAAAGATTGTTTACAGACTGGGGCACTCTAAATGTTCCTGGAAGGTGGGAAGATCAAGGTCATAAAGGACTTGATGGTGTTGTGTGGCTAGCTAAATCGTTTACAATTGATGAGCTTCCTAATCAAAATGAAAGCGCGTCGATCAGTCTTGCGGCTATTGATGACAGTGACGTGACATTTATCAATGGTGTTGAAGTAGGAAGAATTGAAAATGGATGGAATCAGGATAGAGTGTATAATTTTGATCCACGTATCTTAAGAAAAGAGAATTTTATTCATGTTCGAATCACGGATACAGGATCTGGCGGTGGAATCTGGGGAAAAGAAGATAAAGTATTTGTTGAGATAGAGGGGAAAAAGACCCCTATCTACGGCGAATGGAAGATGAAAATTGCAAATAAGACAGCGAGTAAGAATGGAAATCCAACATGTCGATACAATGCAATGGTTCATCCGTTGAAGGGTTTCGGAATGACTGGAGTAATTTGGTATCAAGGAGAGTCTAATGCATATTCACCCGAGGCAGCTGAAATATATGGCGACCAATTTAAATCCATGATTAATGCGTATCGAAAAATATGGAATGACGATTTGAGTTTTCTATTTGTTCAATTAGCAAACTACACCCCTACCGCTAGTCCTGGATATAGTCATTGGGGCGAAGTAAGAGCTGGTCAAGATGCAGCACTTCAGCTCGATAAAACAGCGATGGCCACAGCAATAGATTTAGGAGAAGCAGATGACATTCATCCGAGAGATAAAAAAACCGTAGGAGAGAGATTAGCCAATTCAGCACTGGCTGTTGAGTATGGCTTTGACAATGACTATAGAAACTTAAGGTATGGCAGCCATGAAATAATAGGGAGCAAAATTGTAATTAACCTGATAAACCAGGGAACAGGTGTAGAACTGCGAGGCAAGGTAATTACAGGCTTTCATGTCTTGGATGATACAGGTAACTATCACCCTGTTCGGGCAGAATGGAGTAATGATAAACTTGTTGTAGATCTTGAGACCTATAAATGGAAAACTTTGTATTATGCTTGGATGGCAAATCCTGGACCAATTAAGTTATATAATAGCTATGGTTTACCATTAGTACCTTTTAAGATTGACAACTCTAGTATTTCCCATTAAGAACTATAAGGAAACACTATTAAGGAGCACAGAATTCTCTTGCCATCAATGACTCATATATAGAAATATGTTATATATTTGCCACATTAATTAACAGTTTATCATAATACATATGAAACACCTTATATATTTAATACTTATTGGTTTTACCTTAAATCTTTCAGCTCAAGAAATTGCACGACTAGATAGTATCGTTTACTTTGAGGTGGCTGGAGAACCTGAATATACATTATCATTTGAGTATGACGCTGAAGATAGATTAAGTTTAGTGCAAAATCTAGAAGAGGATATCGACTTCACGTTTACATATAATGCAGATGGAACAGTTGATGTTTTCACCATCTTAGATGAGGGTGAAGCTCCACTTCCTTTCAACTACGTCTATGATACCAATGGAGAACTTGATTCTATGTTAGGTAGCCTTGATGATTCTGGTTATGAGGTAGAATTACTTATTGATATCGAAGCTGAAGGAGGACTGATCAAAAGATCTACATTTACCACTACCACAGGTGGATATAGCTTCTTAGACAGTGATAAAAAATTCACCTATACAGTTGATGGCCAACTAGATTCAATAATTTCACTAGATGTTTTTGTATACGATGGTTCAGAAGTTATAGAATCAGTAATTGATCACGATTACGTAGATGGAAAATTATTGTCAAGGGCATATAGCTCGTTATTTTATCCTTCTGAAGATTACAAGGACAGCATTGCTTTTGCTACCGACGGAACAACTGCTTCTGTTCTTCGAGTTGGACCAAACCCAGACATTTTCTCAGCCTTACAGATTGATTATACCGATGCTGCTAGCTTTGCGGATGAGGAGTTTATAGGGCCACTTAGTTTCTTTGAATTAGCAGCGAATATTTTTGGCAATGAATACCTTGATATTCTGATTACTTTGCTTAGCAATAGTCGTCCTGTATCACATGTTGAGACTCGTGAAACATTTTCTACAAGTGGAAATTGGTACTACACCATTTTAGTAAATACGGAAGAAGAAGAAATTCCTGCAACTGCAATTTCAGTCTTTCCCAATCCCACAACAGACTATATCCAAGTTGATATTGAAGAGGCGATTTCTTCAATGGAACTATATTCTATGAATGGTGAGCTAATTGTTACACAAAATACAAAAGGAACAACTATTAGTTTAGAAGAGCTTCAGCTCGGTAACTACCTACTTATTGTAAGAACAAGTACTGGACAGAACTACTTCAGTAAGGTTCAAAAATTATAGAAATAACCGTAAGATTGCTGCTGTAAAGCCATAAGAACATCTACTCTAATCTCAATAGAATGGAAAGAATCCTTCAT
>CALBVQ010000201.1 GCA_937969485.1 uncultured Saprospiraceae bacterium
ATACCAATTCTGTTTTAAGGTTTTACTTTATTTTCAAGAATTATTAAATCAAGTACAAGGCAGAAAACGCAAGGATAGCCTTAGCTATCATGAGTATTTCTAACGAAGTAATTGCTTTTATAAACTTGAAAATATGCGAAATTCTAAAACAGAATTGGTATAAATCACAATCCTATCTTACTAAATATCTATGAAAAAGCTAATTATCCTGCTTGTTATTAGTTTCAGTTTGCTCACTTGCCGAAATTCAATCGATACAAAATCCCAAGCTAAATCAAAGCACAAGTCAGATTCAGAAATTACCTGCACGGATAGGAATTGTGAAGGAACATATGT
The DNA here is from genome assembly GCA_937969485.1 of uncultured Saprospiraceae bacterium. Lineage (GTDB taxonomy): Bacteria > Bacteroidota > Bacteroidia > Chitinophagales > Saprospiraceae > JAHDFB01. Next base: position 337 of record CALBVQ010000201.1, read on the forward strand.
GGGGCCAGAATTCACTAATGCATCAGACGTTGCGCATCAGTTTTCGAATAAGATGAGTGGGAAAGTTGGAAATAGGTTGAACCCGAAATATGCATTAAGATATCTATTACGAGCTTAAACTGCTTCGATAATGGGAACGTCCAGCTCTTTTGATGCTCACCGTGATAGCGACCACGTCTGCGCTTCAAAAGAACTGTTGAGCTCCCATTCTCTTTGCTTTTTAAGCTCTCATGACGAAAACCTAATGCATAATTCGGGTTGAAAGAACTTTACAGAAACCATCAATACTCCAAGGTTGATTTTTCCAACATCCGAATGACTACAGCTGGGATGGGGAGTGGAAACGTAACCTACTTTCTATCGATACCATTCAAGGAAGTAGAAAATAATTGTGATGCCTATACCTCGTTTGATCATGTAGGAGGGTGGAATCATAAGCCTGCATTACAATCAAGAAAAAGTGAATTGAGAAAGCTACTATTACCTGATGGAGAGCTAGATATTAGTGAATTAAAAACAACTAAGGAAGGTTTGCAGGAGTATTGGATTCAGTGGAAACATAGAGAGGTTCAAAGAGAATGTTTTTTCGGAAAGGAATAATTTTCTATTGTAAACTAAAAAGAATGAGCCAATTCCTGAAATTTTATGTAGATTTAATGAAGAGTCAAATTGAACATCATGCCAAATTTATTCTACAGAAAAATCACACTTTCGATTTGTCTAGTTTGTTGCTTTTGGGTTTTAACTAGCGCTCAAGACATCTTACAAAACAGTATCCTTCCCGTCTCCAACTCTTCATGGCTTAATAAATTAGAACTACAAGAATTATCAACTATTGAGGGTAATGTTTATAGGGTCTGGACAAAAAATGGAGTGATAGATATCATAGCTAATCCCGTTGACACAGCAGGTACTTTAACTACATTTCTGATCGCAAAAAAATCTAGTTATCAAACCAAGACAGATACATTCATCCTCAAGGAAGAATTATATAGAGGTGAGATTCGAAAGGCGCTCACGATATTGAGAGAGATTGACAGCGAGAAAAAAAGTGCGGTACCTGCAGAAAAAATTATGCATTCTAAAAACCGTGTATATATCATCGAACAAAAAGAGAGCATGAATGATGTCCTACGGTCATATTATCCACAATCAATTGTGCGATCAGAAGGAGGCAATTCTGAGTACGAAAAATTTAAGGAATTACGTAAAGAATTATCTTTGTCGAAAAGAGAGTATCGACTAATGAGACGATTTCCTAAAAGAGGACTTTACTCAGATGGTGTTCGCGAATTAGATTGCAACTGTAAGAACAAATTCTCTCTAGGCTACAGAGCGTCAACAAACTTACCGATTGGCATACATGCTGCATCTTTTTTCGGAGATGTTGGAAAGGCACATCTTTATCTTGGGACCAGTGTAAGGTATTCACAGAATAGAATGAATGACAGAGATCTCGCAGTAAGTGTCACGAAATATGATCTATTTAGTAATAAATACAGTCTGGTTTCAGAAAGTTTGAACTACCGGTACCGATACCGTGTATTTAGTTTCGAGGACTACAGTGGAGTGTCTCAAAATCATAAATTCCTTTACGGTCTAACTGCGGTCAATAGACTGACACTAGCAGCTGGTGTGGATTTTCTTTCTCAAAATGAGACAGAACGCGGGTTAATATTGCAATTGAAAACAAATTCAAAGCGCAATAAATTTAGGACACACTTTATGGCTTCGTTCTTTCAAACGCATGTCGACTATCGCGTCGGTATTGACAAGGCCATTAAGATAGGTGATAAAAATATATTAGTCTTAGGACTAGCATATGAAAATTTTTACGGGTTCCGCGACCTCTATTTCAGTACTTCTTATCAGTTTTGACCAAGAAAATTTTAGATAATTTTTAGCGGTTGAATAAAGGGAACTTTACCATAAATATACCGCTCCATATTATCTAGAGTGTCTACCTCATCAAAAATCCTATTTTTAGTGCAACAGGTTAGCTTGTTTTCTCGCTCTGTTCAGTGGCTTTGCTTGCTCATACACTTGACTCTATTACTCTGAAATTTGGCGATTTCTTAACGAATTCGAGCAAAGGCCACATCTTGTATTCATTTCTCATTCAACCCGAATTATAAATTAGAGAACTTATTAGGTCTTGAACTTCCTGTAAAATATAGAGCTTGGTTAATTAATCCGCCCTTTATACCTGCTTTAATAAACAGATAACCATCTGTGTTATTTTCACTATAGAATACTATTATTTTACTTTCTTGTATATGTACATATTTCCATCTAAAGGAGTAGCATTCCCAAACATTAATTCCTCACTAAAAATATTTATGTCCAAAGCGTCAAAGTAGTTGTCACCAGCAACTAACTTAAAGATTGACGAAGAAGGAGATTGAGCTTCATTAATTTCCCATGATAAAGTGACCAGTGTATCTACGGATCCATTCTCAAATTTAAAGATCAACTCATCCTCTTCGAAAACTATATATGCACAAGGCTGTGATGCATTTGCGAGCCAGCCTTCACCATGTCCCACCATAATCCACTCACCAATGAGGTTCTCCTCGATTTCATTTTTAGAATCAAATGCATTATCAACGCAATCCTGCATTAACTCACTTTCTTCTTCATCAATAAGGCCGTCTTGATTTTCATCATTCTGTACGAATTCACAATCAAAAACTTCTACTATATTCTCCTCTTTGTTTTTATCACATGAAGTAAATACAAATAGGATAAGGGCTAATATTAAAACATTATATCTCATAATAAATATCTTTTATTTAACCCTAAAGACGCTGAAAAGAATGGGAAGGTTGGTAAAGTAGGGAATTGAGCATATTACTAAAACATATATCATAATCTAAATCCACTCCTAATACCAATTCTGTTTTAAGGTTTCACTTTATTTTCAAGAATTATTAAATCAAGTACAAGGCAGAAAACGCAAGGATAGCCTTAGCTATCATGAGTATTTCTAACGAAGTAATTGCTTTTATAAACTTGAAAATATGCGAAATTCTAAAACAGGATTGGCACAAACTACTTTTTGATCGGAATAAAAAAATCCTGAGCTGCATCTAGCTGCTCAGGATTTTTTACTTTTATCTACGATCTTTGGGGTACTATTATTCTATAACTATCATCTTCTTTAAGAATCTTGTTTCTCCTATTTCAATTTCATAGTATAACAGTCCAGCAGTTGTTAGTTCTTCCCTATCTAATACAAGTACATTCTCTCCTTGAATTAATTCTACTGTTTTTGAATAAATAAGCCTACCATTTACGTCCATTACTTTCATGGTACCTAAACCAGTAACGTTGCTTACTATTTTGATACTTGTAGATGCATTCCATGGGTTAGGCTCATTCTGTGACATTGTCATTTCAGCCATTACGATGCTCTGACCTATCCCAACCACATTGGCTTTCAATTCTAGACCTTTAACATCTAGATTAACATCGTACGATTCATTTCGTAATACATTGTCATCTAATTTTAATGCCTGACTAATTTTTATATCCGTGTTGGCTTCAACTAGCATTTCAAACAAGACTTCATTTCCCTTAATATCAATGGGTTGAATAACAGACCAAATCAATTTAACTGTACTTCCATCTCTATCAATTCTAAAGTTAGATTCATCGATTTCTAGTCCAGCACTTTTGATGTCAACAATTGAAAGATCACTTTGGGCGTAAGCCACACCTACTTGCAAGCCAATAATACTCTCCATATCAGCTGCACGCACCTCTATCCATCTAGATTCTCCAGCAGTTAACCAAGCGTCATCAATTTCCAGCAAGAGTTTCTCGTCTGACCGTGTATCGATCTCCTCTCCTATTAACTCGTTAGGAATTGCACTGCTATTTACATCACCTACCTTATAACCATTGAAATTAACTACCATGTTATTTTGTAGATCATGTATCTCGTATGTCTCAGGAAGATCAGACATCCAAGGATTCTCAGGATCTATAAAAGCATGTTCGCTATCAATAAATCTCCAACTTGTATTCTGAGGAAATTCATCATAGTAACCAAGAAGTAACTTACGGATTTGTATGATATCGGCACCTGTTACATTCTGCGAATTATTAACATCGGCAGCCAAGATTTTGTATGGTGAATTAAGCGGGCTAAGGCCCAAAATGTGCTTCTGAATAAGAATCATATCAGCGACAGAAATACCATTAGAGTGATCAACGTTCTTTACAGGATTAATTACATAATCGCCGCCAGTAGGCATATCCGAAAAATCATATTGCCCATCTTCCTCAGTCACATCAGTTGCATTACCACCTTCTAGATTAACCGACCCCAAAGCAATCATTTCATTGGACTCTGTTTTTAATTCACCTACCACGTCAACCATAAGCGGTATTGGTACACAAAGATCAACGCCGTTGTTATCTTCTACTACAAATGAAGTAATACAGAAATCTTGGTTACCATTTTCGTCTGTCACCCATAGTTCAATCAGATTTTCTCCAATGTCATTACAATCATAAGTGCGCTCAACGTCGTTAACATCCGAGCTAAAACTCAGCAATACTGGAGTTCCACAAGGATCGTCGGATCCGGCATCAAACATTGCTGGAGTCACGGTGATTTGTTCATCATCTGCAATGTTATCACCATCGGTATCAACTGGCGTTAGATCACCTGTTAAGTTATCCAAGCACTTAGGTGAAGGCAATTTAGTATTATTTAAGGTAAAGGTGTAAGAGCACTCATCTTGGTTTCCGCATCCATCTGCGACAACCCAAGAAATAGTGTGAGTCCCAACAGGGTAAGAACCACTTGCATTGTTTGTTTCACCAATCACATCAATTGTACCATCACTAAAAGCGTCAATGGTATAAGTAAAATTAAGAAACTGGTCAACATTAGGACATCCCACGTCAGTAGCCGAATTGATTAACTCAATAAAAATCGGGCCACAATTAGGGTCAAGTGAATTGACTTCACGGTTTGAACAGTCGCCGGTAATAGTTGGAGCTTGTGAGTCTACTACTGTAATTATTTGAGTCCCTTCAAATGTTTGGAACACGCCGTTTTCACTTTGACACCAATCAATTACAGTCCATGTTCTTGTTATTTCGTAGCACGTTTCAGCACCATCACTATAGTCAGTTACTGAATCTTCAAAGTCAAAACCTACTTGATCACAACCATCCTCCGTAATTACTGGGAAGTTAAAATTTTCAGGTAAAAAAGCAGGTTGCAGCGTACTTATGTCACATACATTTTGATAGAATAAGTTATTTGGAAAATCAATATCCGCGAGAGTGAAAGGAGAAGGATTCACAAATGTGATCAATTGTTGATCAGAAACTGTAAGACCTTCTGAATTTTCGAAAGTCAATGTTCTTATGGCTGATCCTATACCACATGAATTAAAATCACTTGAAATAAATTCATCACTCACTAAGTCGATGCAGTTACCTAGGACTAGGCCATCAGTTGCAGCGCCATTGAATTGCACTAACTCTGCTGTTAATAAAATATCTTCAATATCATCTACATTGAATTGAATAGATCCGAATTGCTCTAAATCTTCTTCATTAAATGGAAATTCGCAACTAACAGTTACATCCGGAAGGCCTTGCACAAGGATTGGCGGCACTTTATCCTGTACCTCTGCCATCACCATACATTCATTATAATTTCCCGATTCGTCGGTAATTCTAAGCACAACCATATGCTCCACTCCAATATCTTCGCAGCAGAAAGTTACATTATCACCAAAAACTACATCTGTAGGCTCACAAGTTGCATTCATTCTTCTCACCTCGATAGTTACATCCCCACATGGGTCGAAAGAACCATCGTCAAATGAAGAAGCGTCAACAATTGCATTACCTTGATTAGTAATAGTTATGGTTGTAAATTGCTCACATACGGCGATTGGCTGCTCAGAGTCACTTACCAACACATCAAATGAACAAGAATTAACATTCCCTTCAGTATCCTCAGCCGTATAAGTAACAGTTGACATTCCATTTGGCAAATTAGCTAGGCCACCATTGCCATCAATAAAGCCACCTTCGTACTGAACAGTAACACTCGCAACCGCTGAACATTCATCTATCACGGATAATTCTGGCAACGTAATGTCTGCGGTACATTCAATCCCCTCTGTAGTGAATGTCATATCATCAGGACACTCAAATACTGGTCCTGAACTATCGCTGATATTAAATATCTGCGCGAAAGTTCTCGTAGAATCACCACCACATTGCCATCTTGTAACTTCATACACTCTCAAGATTGAGATGTCAGTTAATGATGTTTGGATTATTTCATCTGTAAAGGAGGCAAACAAGTTAAATTCTATAAAATTATTAGGAAAAATGTCCATTCCGCCCAATGTAGGTCCACCGTAAAATTCAGGATCTGGTGCCCCATTAGCATCTGTAGGATAATCGTCACTGCAGTCAATGTTAAAGTTTTGTGTTGCAGGAGCTTGGATTGTACCCATATCAAATTTTTGGATAGATAGAACTTGCTCACAAAGGTCACTTTCGTTTCCAGCTGCATCAACTGCTCTATATGTGCGCACTATAAGGCTTTCAATTTCAGGATCTGCACAGTCCACCATTTGTAGAGTTTCGTTCACAAGTTCTGCAACTGCACCACTACAATTCTCGACAATCAGTGGCGTCGGATAATTAAGTATTTCGGCAACAGTTACCGTATCGGGCGAGCATTCAATTTGAGGTGGAAATTTATCTTCAATATTAACGATCCCCATCGAGGTATTACCATTGCAGCTAACAGCATACAGAAAAGATTGACCAATATGACTTCCGTCAAATTGATTGGGTAGTTCATTACCTTCTTCGTCCATTACCACCACTGTACAATTCTCCAAACACCCAAATTCAGTTCCAATTAAAACCATATCAGGTGTTATGTTTCCTTCACAAGATTCATTAATCGAAAGATTAAACTCCGTCAAGGAACCAAATGCATCCGGCTCGAATTCTTCAACCGTAAGGTAGAATGTATCCTGCACACAATTACCAGCTGAATCGCATAGCATGTATATATTTTCGAATACTCCTACTGTATACGGTTCGTCGAATGCAACGCCTGAAACTTGAGTTAAGCCATCTAGGCCAAAATCACCTATTTGAGAAAGTAGACAATTATCAGATACGCTAAATCCACCATCTAATGCAATCAGTGTGTCGCATTGCATAGGTTCAAGAGTCACGGTAAAATCTGAAGGGATTACTAGTTCTGGTAGAATCGTATCCACTGCAGATATGAATGTACTGCAAGAATCAGAATTGGTACACTCATCGATTACAACGAACCTTACCTCGAAATCATCAAGATCTAAGGTAAGATCAAGTACTTCTCCACTTTCGAATGCAACCGCAGATGTGGTATCAGTAGAGCTAAGAATTCTATATTCAGCAGAGGCAACTTCACAATTATCAGAAAAACTGGGAGCTGTCAATAGGATATTACTTTCACATGCATCATCAGCATAAATTATTGTGTCCGAGACACAGCCTATAACCTCAGGAGCAGTTTCATCTAAGATAACAATACTTTGAATGCACGTACTTGAATTGCCCGCTTCATCAACAGCTGTATATGTCCTAGTAATAGTAATTGGACACATTCCTGCCATTTCATCAGAAGCAGTAATCATTAAGTTTTCTTGAGCAGTACATAAATCGGAAGCAGTACCACCGAGAACAATTAATTCATCAAAAGATGTTGCCCCGGAAGGAACCTCATCAATACAAGAATAGTTACCAGAAGCAGGACATTCGATTATTGGAGCGTCTGGATCTGAATCACATTGGCCAAAAGAAGCTTGAATAGCCACAAGTAATATTGCAATAAGCAATACGGGTTTCTTTGAATATTTCATCAATCAATTATTTAAAAACAAATGAGTATTGACAAACATCTAATCCCGAAAATTCGGTTTTTGGAATTTAGATATAAGTTCTCTAACCACAAACATATTAAATATTATCGTAATGTGTAATACATTTGTTTGTAATTTATTACAAAAACATTCACTAACAACACCACAAAAAGAACACTTGAGGCAAGACGAAGTAGACCGAAAATTTATATCAAACTGATTAAGAGCACTTTACAACAATTAGGAGAAGTGGATTTACAGAAAGTTTTTTTAGTGCGTTTACAAAAAGAATCTTCTAGAAAAAAATGTGGCCAACTCATGCAATTCGAAGTCACGCACAAACCTCCTGTAGCCCATATTACAAAAGAAGCCCCGGCGGGCGCCGGGGCTATTAGCACGAAGTCCCGTGCTTGTTCCTTTTATTTTACCTTTATTTTTGTTTTTACTTCATTAAAATCTCTAGCGATAGCTAAGGCTATCACTCTCTATTTTTATTCGTAAAATCCTAAAATAAAAGATAAAATAAAACACGGAACCGCACGATACTTCGCGCTATACAATAAACCAATTTCATAAAAGGATATGAAATTAAATAGACGAAATTTATTTCCTTTTTTTCTATTCAAAACAAAAGAAGCCCCAGCGGGCGCCGGGGCTTTACAATAAACCAATTTCATAAAGGATATGAAATTAAATAGACGAAATTTATCTTAATCTTGCTTTGTATGTATATGAGAGTTATTTCTGCTGAATGTAGGGAAACTATCATCATCAATAGAGATTACATTCTTAAAATCTTCTTTGGAGCTTGACTCCACAACATCGTCAAGAGCGATATTCAGCCTATCATATGCAGGTCTTTTTTCGTACTCCTGAATAGTTTTGGGATCATCCAATGATCGTATGTCTCGTGGCTCAGTGGTAAGAGGTTTGTAGCTCACTGGCTCAACTCTTCTAGCTTCCACTGCCATTTCAGTTTCTGCAGTCACAGGCTGACTTGCGGGACGAACCATTGGTTCATCAAATTCAATAGTGGTAGCTGATGGCGCATCAAGGCTCGTAATAGTAAAACCATCATCACTCCCTGCCTCCTCATCCAAAGACACAACGATCTTATCTCTTTTGGGAGCGCTAGCTACCCTATTCTCCTCCATAAAACCTGTTGCAATAAGAGTAATTCTCAATTGATCTCCTAAACTATCATCAATACATTGCCCCCATATTACATTCGTTCCTCTTCCAGCTTCTTCCGAAATAAACTCTGTGATTTCACAGAACTCTTTCATATTGATTTCATGCTCTGTTGAAGATGAAATATTCAATAAAATATGTTGAGCTCCTCTTATATCACTGTCCTTTAGCAAAGGTGAATTCAAGGCATCTTGAATAGTGCGCATAGCACGATCTTCGCCATTATTTTCAGCGAATCCCATAATAGCCACTCCACTTTCTCTCATGACTGTATTTACATCCTCAAAATCAACATTGATTTTTCCAGGCACCGTAATGATCTCAGCAATACCTTTTGCAGCAGTTGTTAAGATTTCATTTGCAGTAGAAAATGCATCCGACAATTTCGCAGTTGCAAAATTAGTCATCAAACGCTCATTGGAAATAACGAGGATCGAATCTACATATTTCTTTAATTCTTCTAGACCTTCCAAGGCTTGTCTTTGACGAACCATTCCTTCAAACTTGAAAGGCAGTGTCACGATACCCACTGTAAGAATATCAAGTTCCTTGGCTACTTTCGCAATGATAGGCGCTGCACCCGTCCCAGTACCTCCACCCATTCCAGCAGTAATGAACATCATCTTTGTTCCATCTTCTAAAAATGTGCGAATCTCTTCCATAGATTCGATACATGCTTGCTTACCTATTTCAGGTCTTGAACCAGCACCACGGCCATCAGTAAGATTCGGCCCTAAACCAATTTTTGTACCTATTGGATTTTTCTCTAGTGCTTGACGATCCGTATTACAGATCGCGAAATCAACTCCAGCTATACCCTGATGAAACATATATTCAACAGCGTTTCCACCGCCTCCGCCAACTCCTATTACTTTAATTATCGATTTTTCTTTTTTCGGTATATCAAATGTCATGATAATTTATTTTAACGATTATAAAAATGATTAGAATTCTGAATCTGGAGTTGACTCAAGTAATTCTTTAGCTTTTTCAAAAATATTGCTTACCCAGCTCTTCTTCTTCGTCTCCTCTTCTGGCGTAACACTATCCTCTAGATCGGTTACTTCATTTTCTATGATTCTAGTCTCTACAATTGTTTCTTCAACAATTTCCTCAACCATTTCTTCCTCCGTCTTTTCAGGAAGTGTCTTTATGGCATTAATTAAGAGACCAATAGATGTTGAATAGATAGGACTATCTATCATTCCATCGTACTTATGCGCCAGGTGTTCGGTAGGTAGCCCCACTCTCGTATTAAGCCCTGTGTGATATTCAGCCAACAAGTTGATGTGGTTCAATAATGCGCCACCTCCGGTCAGCACCAAACCGCCAATCAGCTTACGATCGAAACCAGAACGTTTGATCTCCCAAAGAACGAAATCGAATATTTCTTGAACTCTAGCTTGGATTATTTTGGACAAGTTACGTTCGCTGATTTCCTTGTGCTCTCTCCCTTTAAGACCAGGTATTGTAATAATTCTGTTGTTATGTACTTCTTCAGCTAGAGCCGATCCGAATTTAACCTTCAGTTTCTCAGCTTGATCAAGCATGACAGTACATCCCTCTTTGATATCATTAGTAATAATCGCGCCTCCGAAAGGAATTACCGCAGTGTGACGAATAATTCCGTCCTTAAAAATTGTTATATCAGTAGTTCCTCCACCAATATCAACAAGTGCCACACCTGCTTCCTTCTCTTCATCACTCAATACAGCCGCAGCAGAAGCAATCGGTTCCAAAGTTACGTCAGCAACTTCTAGACCCACTTTTTCCACACAACGTTGAATGTTACGAGAGGCAGTTACACGACCTGTGATGATATGAAAATTCGCTTCTAGACGAACTCCGCTCATACCGACAGGATCGATAATATCTTGTTCTTCATCTACAGTAAATTCTTGAGGAATAACATGGAGAATCTTATCTCCCGCCGGAAGAACTAATCGATACATATCGCTGATAAGTTTATCAACGTCTGCTCGCGTAATTTCTTCAAGCCCGTCTTCTCTCATGAGAATGCCGTGGTGATGAATACTCTTAATGTGCTGACCAGCTATCCCGACATACACATTAGTAAATTTAGTTTGGGCCTGCTTTTCAGCCATATCTACAGCATCTTGAATAGCCTTTACTGTCTTACTGATATTGGAAACTACGCCACGTGAAACGCCTTCGCTTTTCACCTTTCCCATACCAAGAATTTCGACTAACCCGTACTGGTTTTTGCGGCCCGCTATCGCACAAACTTTAGTCGTACCTATATCTAAGGCAACAACTATTTCAGAGGGTTTAAATTTCAATTCATTCATAATCGAATGTTTTTAAATATTATGAAATGGTTTATTTCTATTTTTTTCCGAGTGTCACTTGATCCTTGTACTCAAGGTTCAAGTACGCATATTTGTCCCATCCGTCTTGATTCTTTCCCCACTCGTAGTACTTTTCTAGTTTATATAATTTTTCGTCTTGCTCACTAAGATCTCCGAACTCTATTCGCTCAGACCCGATCTTAGGAATAAGAGTAATTTTTCCTTTCGCTCCTATTTCTATTTGCTCAATTAAGGCATTGAGAAACTTGCTCTCTTTACATTTCGACACCAAGCTCAGCATCTCACCATAAGCTTTCTTCCCTTCTTTTGAACTGCTACTCAACTGACCAACTCTACCAGTTATCAACGGCACTCGCAATGTCTTGTAATTGCTCGTAGGAATCTTCTTTCCATCTGCTGCCATGTAATAATCTATATCTCCTCCCTTTACTCGCGCTATAGGATTCCTTTGATAAATTTCTACTCGCATTTCATGTCGAGCATTCACATAAATTATGGCCTGCTTTATAAATAAATTCTCCTCTAGCCTTTCTTCTAAATCTCTGATGTCGATACTTTCAATGTTAGAAACTGCGGGGTCGAAGCCCAGATGCTGTCTCATAATCTTAAGCACTTGCGCTTTATTTAATAGGGCCTTGCCATTGTGAATCTCATGAATCTCAATTGTAAGTTTTCCAAAGGTTTTTTCCTTTTTGTATTGATAAGCTTGATAGCTTACCATTACAATAACCAAAGCTAGGACAAGGCTAAACACCCGTCTGTAATCAATACCATCCTTGCCTATCAATGCTTTCACTTTCTTAGTTTAATATTGCTTTTATTGGCTCTACTAGTCTATCTATATTACCCGCACCTAATGTCATTAAGACTTCCATCTTCTTTTTATTACTCTTCACATATGCTAATACTTCCTGTTCGGACATCACTGGTACATCTAGTTTCTTTATTCTATTCTTAAGGGCAGTGCTTGTAACACCTTCCATAGGTTTTTCTCGCGCTGGATAAATTTCCATTAGAATCAATTCATCTACTTTAGCAAGCTCTTCTGCAAATCCATCCATAAAGTCACTGGTGCGGCTGAATAGATGAGGCTGAAATACAGCTGTTAATTTCTTTTCTGGATACAAATCTCTTGCCGCTTGTATCGCCACTTTCAACTCAGAAGGATGATGCGCATAGTCATCGATATAAATCTGCTCCTCACTCTTCTTACCAAAATCAAATCTTCTTGCAATCCCTTGGAATGCCTCAACCCCCTTACTCAATTCATCCACATCGCAATCAAGTAAACTACAAACTCCCAATGCTCCTGCTGCGTTAGACACGTTGTGTTCCCCAGGCATCGATAAGGATGTACTCAACTTCACAAGCTCATTTTCACGAAAGGTAAAACCAAACTGATGTTTTACCGCATGAATATTAGCCGCGTTAAACCATCCTTCCTCTACACCAAATGAATACAACTTCACTCCCTTTGACAGCAACCTCCCTTTCCATTCTACATCCATCTCAGCAAGAACCGAAGATGAAACTAGTAGACTTCCGTTCTCTTTTATCAGTAGGGTGAAATCTTGAAAGGTCTTCAACATTTCCTCATGACTACCGTAAATATCTAAGTGGTCCGCATCAACAGACAAGAGCACACAAATATCAGGTGACAAATGCATAAAAGACTTGTCGAATTCATCCGCTTCTACCACTACCCACTCACTCTCACCATAGATAAAGTTACTCCCAAAGTCCTTCACAATCCCTCCTAGAAAACCCGTTACATCAAGTCCTGCACTTCTTAAAAATGCAGCAGTCATACTGCTAGTACTTGTTTTCCCATGAGTCCCTGCCACCGCAATCGTTTTACTTGCACTGCTAATTATTCCTAGAACTTCCGCACGTTTCTTCAATGGCACATCCATTCCTCTAAGTGTTTCCCATTCTTTGTGGTCAGCAGGTATTGCTGGCGTATAAACAATAAGATCAAGATCGGTAGGGATCGCCGCAGGATTCTCATCGTAATGGATCTTCACACCTTCATTTTCAAGACTCTTTGTCAGCGAAGTTTCCGTTTTATCGTAGCCACTTACCTTCGCACCCTTAAGCAAGAAATATCGCGCAATCGCACTCATTCCTATTCCACCTACTCCGAGGAAGTAAACACTTTTAATCATGTCCATATGTAGCTTGCTATTCCCCACTTACTTCCAGTATTTTGTCTACAATTCTATCAATAGCATTGGGCTTAGCCAACTTCTTTATTTCTTTTTCAAGTCTTCCTATATTTCTTGGTTCATCGACCAATTCTAAAGCTTCTTCAATCAGTTTTTCTCTCGCCTCAGAATCCTTAATCATAATCGCTGCATGTGCATGAACCAATGAACTTGCATTCTTCGTTTGATGATCCTCCGCTACATGTGGAGAAGGCACTAAAATTGCAGCCTTCTTGGCAATACATAATTCTGATATCGTCAATGCTCCTGCTCTACATACTACTAAATCAGCAGCTGCATAAGCACGTGCCATATCCATTATAAATTCTTGGCATTTAACATTAGGCAATGTAGCCACATCTGCTGTAGAGTAAAAAGGATAATGCACCCGACCTACTTGCCATATGAATTGCACATCGCCTCTTTTCTTTATCAACTCCTCTTGCATGCGTACACTTTCGTTAAGCGTTTTAGCTCCTAGACTTCCGCCAAAAATCAAGATCGTTTTTTTGTTGGGGTCAAGCCCAAAGGCTACCCGCGCATCAGCTTTACTTATCGTAGAATTGATGATATCTTGACGAACTGGATTACCAGTTTCATAGATCTTATTCGCTGGAAAAAATCGCTCCATCCTATCATATGCTACACATATTGCATGTGCTTGCTGCGCCAACATCTTGTTAGTCATTCCGGCATACGAATTTTGCTCTTGGATGATAGTAGGAATATTTTTTCTTTGAGCAGTCCTCAATAAAGGTCCACTCGCATACCCTCCTACTCCTATACAAATGTCTGGCTTAAAATCACGAATTATCTGAGCTGCTTTTCTAAGACTACTAATTATTTTAAATGGCAGTACTAAGTTCTTGAATGACAGCTTACGCTGAAATCCCGCTATCGGCAATCCTATGATTTCATATCCTGCAGCTGGCACTTTATCCATCTCCATTCTTCCTTCAGCACCTACAAATAGAATTTCCATATCATTAACCCTTGCCTTTAAGGCATTAGCAATCGCAATTGCTGGGAATATATGTCCCCCTGTTCCTCCTCCGCTAATTATCGCTCTCATCTATCTGCTCTTCTATTTCTGACAAAACTAATTTCTGCATTCTTGCCTCCTGCACATATCTACTCACACTTAGGATTATTCCTAGGGAGATACATGTGAACAACATACTTGTCCCCCCCATACTCACAAGCGGCAATGTCAACCCAGTCGCTGGAACCATCTGTACAGAAACTGCAATGTTGGCAAATGCTTGAAATACTATATTCAAACACAAACCATAGGCTAAGATCGCTCCAAAAGTTTTGGGACACTTAGTTACCATAATTGTACATCTTAGCAATAATGCTAAGTATAACAATATCATTAAGATTCCTCCTACTAATCCATATTCTTCGCAGATGATGGCGTATATATAATCGGCATATGCATACGGTAAATAATTCTTTTGAATACTATTCCCTGGTCCCACACCAAGAAACTCGCCACTTGCAATCGCAATTTTCGATTGATCTGCTTGATAACCGGTTTGAGCGAAAAAGTCATTGAATCTGGAAACCCATGTTTCCACACGAATATGTTCTGGAAAGAATGTCCCCAGCATAAAGATGAAGGCAAATAGGAATATCCCTGCGAGTAACATGCCCGCTATATATTGCACTTTCACTCTACCTATAAACATCAATGTAATACATGTAGCAAACAAGATGAAGGCAGTAGATAAATCATCACTTACAATTAAAGCACATACTGTCAGCACAGGTAATATGAGCGGCATAAAAGCCTGCTTAAAACTCTTTATTGTATCTTGTTTTTTCGAAAGCGTATGTGCCAAAAACACAATTAACCCCAACTTCGCAAAGTCTGAAGTTTGAATGGTCTTGTTAATCCATGGTATTCCTATCCAGCGTTTGGCATCATGAATTTCTATACCCCATATTTTGGTGTAAACCAAGGCTACCAGCGTAATTATGAAAATGATCAACGAAAGCCGTGCATAGATCATATAGTGAAATCTATAACACACATATGTTACAACCGCACCCAGGCAGATAAACATTAATTGCTGAATAAGATACTTATGAGAACTACCATCCAATTGCTCGTATACCATGCTGCTTGTCGCGCTGTATACTGCCATAAGTGAAGCAATACATAAGATGACGGCAATCATCCAGATTACCTTGTCACCTCGTATGGTTTGTACAAGATTCGTCATTAAAGACTTGTGTAGTTTCCTTAAAAAATTGAGTTAACTAGCTTAATTCAGCAACAGCTTTCTTAAACTGATCTCCTCTGTCCATATAATTCTTAAATAGATCGAAACTTGCACAAGCGGGGCTCAATAAAACTATGTCGCCCTTATCCGCCAGTCGAAAAGCAGATTGTACCGCCTCGTCTATTCTAGTCGTTTCTTTTAGCTCAGGAATTATGTCCTGAAATGCATTCTTCAATGCCGTGTTATCTACACCCACACATATGAGTGATTTAACTTTGAGTTTTACAAGTTGTTCTAGTTCTTCGTAGTCGTTTCCTTTATCGGTTCCACCAGCTAACCACACAATGGGTTGGTCAATGGATTGAAAAGCCTTCTTTACTGCATCAACATTCGTTGCTTTGGAGTCATTGATAAATTCTATACCTTCAATTTCTCTTACGAATTCCATTCGGTGTTCAATTCCCACGAATGAATTCAGTTGTTGCTTTATGTGTTTTGGCTTTACGCCAAAAGTTTGCGCTGCATAAATCGCACATTGAGCGTTGAATCTGTTGTGCGAATACTGCAGTGTTTTATTTTTTAGTTTTATCTCATCACCTCCCACTTCCTTTAGTTCGCTTACACGCTCAGGAACAGTTAGTAAGTTTGGTAGTCTGTTATTTACCTTTTTGCTTTCCAGCAATGTGTTTATCAATCGATCATCCGAGTTATAGATGAATGTTTGATTTGCATTTTGATTAGCCGTAATTCGCATTTTTGATTGTGCGTATTTACTTAAGTCATAATCGTATCTATCTAGATGATCAGCGCTTATATTCAGTAAAATGGCAATATCAGGTGCAAACGAAGTAATACCGTCCAACTGAAAACTAGATATCTCTAAAACAAACACATCCGGAGTATCAGACTCAAGTAATAATCGAGCAAAGCTAATTCAGTAATTACCCCCTATTTTGGACGTAAGTCCACTTCCTTTAAAAAGATGATGAATTAATGCGGTCGTTGTTGTTTTTCCATTACTTCCCGTAATAGCTATGATCGGTGTTTCACAGAATCTGTAACCAAATTCGATTTCCGAAATCACTTCAATTCCTTTCGATAAAGCATCTTGGATAAGATCAATATGATCAGGTATTCCTGGGCTTTTCACGATAACATCTGCAGAATAAATCTTATCCAATGTATGCTTTCCGTCCTCAAACGGCATTTCATTTTCGATAAGCTCTTGCTTAAAGTTTTCAGCAATCATTGAGTAATCACTAACAAACACTTCGAAACCTTTTTTATGCGCAAGAAGTGCTGCTCCTACTCCACTTTCACCTCCACCAAGTACAACACATTTTTTCATTATCGTATCTTAAGAGTTATAAGAGCAAGTACCGCAAGTAAAATCCCTACGATCCAAAATCGAGTAACGATTTGCGCTTCGTGAATACCTTTCTTTTGGTAATGATGATGAATGGGTGACATTAGGAAAATTCGCTTTCCTTCACCCGTTCTTTTCTTCGTGTACTTAAAGTAGGAAACTTGCAAGATTACACTTGCTGTTTCGATAAGAAAGATTCCACACAATATAGGAAGCAATAGCTCTTTTCTAATAAGAATAGCAAAAGCTGCTATTATTCCACCTATTGTCAATGAACCTGTATCTCCCATGAATACTTTAGCAGGATAGGTATTGAACCATAAAAAGCCAATACAAGATCCTAAAAAGGCAGCGGCAAAAATCGCCATTTCACCAGTGTATGGAATATAGAGTATTTTTAGATATTCTGAAATCACTGCATTTCCAGATACATAGGCCAATGCTCCTAGTGTAACAACTATAATTGCTGAAGTACCAGTGGCGAGTCCATCAATTCCATCCGTAAGGTTTGCACCATTACTAACCGCTGTCACAATAAAAATGACAACAGGTATAAATATGAGCCATAAAAAGCTTGAACTATTGTCTCCTAAAAATCCAAGAATTGAACTGTATGAAAACACGTTTCCTTTTATAAAAGGAACATTAGTCAATGAACTCTTTACATACGCCATTTCAACAGATTGCTTTTCTGCATTAACTGTAGGCACTTCAACAGTAAATTGATCAACAATATGCAATCCCTGATCAATAGCTTCAGCTACTGGCATTCTCACTACGATATCATCGTGCATCAACATAGTCAAGGCAACTATTAAGCCAAGGCCAACTTGGCCAACAATCTTAAACTTACCTGACAATCCAGCTTTATTCTTTTTGAATACCTTTATGTAATCATCTAGAAAACCGATTGCAGACATCCACAGTGTGGAAAGTATAAGTAGTTGTATGTAGACATTATGAAGTTTCGTTAAAAGCAGAACTGGAATAAGAAGAGTACCAATAATCATTAGTCCACCCATAGTAGGTGTTCCCTCTTTCTCTTTTTGTCCAGCGAGACCTAGATCTCTTACGCTTTCTCCAACTTGTAAATTCCTCAAAGAACGTATGATTCGCGTTCCAAAAACTAGAGTTATCAATAGCGATAACACCATAGCCATGGCTGCACGAAAAGATATAAATTGAAACAAACCAGCTCCTTTAAGCTCGTATGTTTTTTCTAAAAATTCAAATAAGTAATACAGCATTTCGCATTAATTACGTCTAAAAGCATTCTACATTTTAAAAATGCAGCAGGACGAAACTTTTTTCTGAACCTGCTGCAACTGTTAAAACCAACCTGAGAATGATAATAGAACCTATCTTAAATATTGTGAAGCAGGAATTCCTGCAATATTTGCTTATCATCAAATGGATATTTAACTCCATTTATTTCTTGATATGTTTCATGACCTTTACCTGCCACGAGAATCACATCTGTTGGACTTGCCAATGAAATCGCCGTCTTAATCGCGGATTTCCTATCGCTTATCCTTAGTACCTTCAGTGACTGATCTTTCTCTATCCCCTCTTCCATGTCATCCAGAATATCCTCCGGATTTTCCGACCTTGGATTGTCAGATGTGAGAATTACCTTGTCACTATAATTAACAGCCACTTTTGCCATTAATGGTCGCTTTGTTTTATCACGATCTCCTCCGCAACCAACGAGGGTGATAATTTTTCCTTTTTTCTTATTGATATGAGTTATTGTGCTCAATACATTTTCCAATGCATCCGGAGTATGCGCATAATCAACAATAGCTGTTATCTTTTTCTTCTCATTTCGAACAATCTCGAATCTTCCTGCAGCTGTTGTTACATTACTTAACACTCTCAACATCTCTAGTCTTTCATATCCTGCAGCCTCAGCAATTGCCAAAACAGCCAGAATATTATAGACATTGAACTTTCCAATCAAGCGAGTAAAGAATTCTTGTTCTTCGACTCTGATTTGCATTCCTGCAAAATCATGTTCGATGATTTTTCCTTTATAATCCGCTTGAGAAACAAGCCCATAACTAACGCGATTCGCTTTTGAATTCTGAACCATTACAGCTCCATTCTTATCATCTGCATTATAAATCGCTGTGCTTTTGGGCGAAAGCCCATCAAACAATCGCTTTTTAGTATAAGCGTATTCCTTAAAGCTTGCGTGATAATCCAAGTGGTCATGCGACAAGTTTGTAAAAGCTGCTATGTCATAATTTAAACCTTTAATTCGGCCTTGATCAATCGCATGTGAACTAACTTCCATTATACAATGCTTACAACCTTCAGCTTTCATCTTAGCGATGAAGCGAAAAAGCGTAAAAACATCAGGAGTAGTGAGTTCCGACGGATACTCGGTTTCGTTGATACGAACCACAACTGTACTTAACAAACCGCATGATATTCCCATTGCTCGCATGGCATTAAAGAATAGAGTTGAAACGGTCGTTTTACCATTAGTTCCTGTGACACCAATAAGTGTCATCTCCTCTTTTCCTCCGTATAATATTTGAGCTAGTTCAGCTAAATGATTCTTAAGATTTTTGATCTTCACATAGCTAACTTGAGAATCAATATCAGAAGGTAGATTTTCGCAAAATATCACAGAAGCTTGATTCTTAATTGCAGCGTTTATAAAACCATGTCCATCAAGGGAATGACCTTCAACTGCAACGAATGCATCGTTCTTATTGATTTTGCGCGAATCCAAATACATATCTTGCACTGAAGCCTGATCGTCTCCGACCAACTCATGCTTTACATGTAATTTCTCTAATATTTCGCGTAGTTTCCTCATTTCAATTTTGTACACATCAATTACACTTTTGAATTGACCTTATGTCTTATCCTAACTGGATAAATATTTCTTGTCCTTTATTCTTTGTTCCTGGAGATATAGATTGATGTCGGACTTTCCCGGCACCGTTGATTTTTACTTTCAACCCTATGTTTTCCAGTATATATATGGCATCTCTAACACCCATTCCTACAACATCAGGAACAGTTGATTTTTTTATTGAACGCTTTTGAAGCGCTAGCTTTTCCTCGTATGGATTAAGTATAACCCAAGTCGCTTTCGACTCTTCCTTTGAAGGCACATTGGAATGTTTTAAAATATTCTTTATATCACCTCTATGCCCCACCGTGAACTTCGGCTTACTATATGCCGTATTACTTGCATGTTCTCTAAATTCAGTATAATGTTCACTCTTCAAGTCAAGCTTTAGAGCAAATATCTTGTCTGCTACATTCTTAAAAACCGGTCCAGCAACAACCCCTCCGTAATAACCATGATTTCGTGGATTAAACAATACCACTATCATTGAGTACTTGGGATCTTCACTTGGGAAATACCCAGCGAAAGATGCGTTGTATGGATTTTTTCCATCCACTACTACACCGTAATCTTTGGATGTACCAGTCTTACCACTAATTCCATAGTGCTTAGTATTCAACTTTCTAGCTGTACCAGACACAACCACCTCTCTCAACATGTCTTGAGCCTCATGAATTGCGGCAATAGAAGCAATTGAAGAATTTGACACTGTAGGCGAGAATTCTTCGATCACTTGCGAATTATCTGTAATGCTTTTTACAACATACGGCTTCATCATCTTTCCTCCATTTGCAATAGCATTATAAAATGCCAGAACTTGCAAGGGAGTCATTTTCATCTCATAGCCGTGCGCCATCCAAGGCACTGAAGTACGCGAAAATTTTGTTCCATGCCTATCCGGATCATTCAAAAACTCATTGGGCTCTCCCGTAAGGTCAATCCCACTCTTCTCTCCGAAGCCGTAGGATTTAAAGTGTCTTATGAATTTTCTTTTTCCCTCCTTATCCTGATTGTAGTAAACATCAGCTAAACCACCTATTCCCACGTTTGAGCTTTTGGCGAAAGCCGTTCTTACATCAGTTTCATAAATACCATGAGGCTCAGAATCTTTCATCACCTCACCATAAAACTTATGCTTACCTCCATGCAAATTCACAGAAGATTCAGGCGTAACATATCCATCCTCCAACAAAGCAAGCACAGTTCCTAATTTGATAGTAGAACCAGGAGCAAACATTCTAGTCACTGCAACATTCTGCATTTCTGCGAATTTCTCATCGGCAGTTCTATTAAAATTAGACATAGCCTTAATTGCACCCGTTTTAACATCCATTACAATTGCAGTACCTTGATCTGCGTCGTGCTCATACATTGCAGAAAGCAATTCATTATGCACTACATCCTGAATATCTACATCAATAGTTGTTGTCAAATCATATCCTTTCGTAGAGCTTTTATCCTCCACTTCTTGAACAGGAACCCACACACCATGTGCAATTTCCTTCATCAACTTCTTCTTAGTTTCCCCCTTCAAATACGCATCATAAGAATTTTCCAAACCCACATTAATCGCATCCTTCCTATCAATACCAAGTAAATAAGACGCCATAGCACCAAAAGGCTTCACCCGACGAATTTTCGGTCGGACAATAATACCACCGCCCATTTGCCCCAACTTAAACAAAGGAAATTGCTGAAATCTCAGCTTCTCCATATAATCCAAATTCTTAGCTATAGGGTAATATTTCGTCCCCTTCTTATTATGAGCAATACCATC
Organism: uncultured Saprospiraceae bacterium; assembly: GCA_937969485.1. GTDB lineage: Bacteria > Bacteroidota > Bacteroidia > Chitinophagales > Saprospiraceae > JAHDFB01. The sequence continues at coordinate 22,203 of CALBVQ010000201.1, forward strand.
TTTTCTACCCTTCTTAAGTTCACTCTCCCACTGCCATCTAGACTTTTCTTTCCCACTATATTTTTCGAGATAATAACAAAGAGAATCAATATTAGCTTTGAAATCCCTCTCTCTCGAAACTGTAAGATCCATATATATATCAAAGAGCGTTATGGAAGTAACCATCGAGCTTCCATTCTCACTAAAAATATCTCCTCGTTCAGCGTCAACTTTCTTCCAACGAAGATTATTTACCGCTTTTTTTCTCCATTCATCACCCTGAACAACATTCACATTTACCACCTTAGCCATTATCACAACTGACAAAACACTAAAACAGATAAAAACAAAATATACACGCGTCAGCAACTCCCTCCGTTTATCCATAAGATCTAACTTTTAGGAGCTTTCAGTATGCGTGGACCTTTTTCAGGAAAGACAACATCACCTTCAAGATCTTTCACCAATTGCGAGGGCGAGGACTTCTCCATCAACTCTTGCTTTAGACTCAAGTACTCCCATCTAGCCTTTTGAACAGATTTCTCCATTCTATCAATCTTCACCTGCTTACGTTCGCCACGCTGTGAATTATTTATGTACAGTATACCAAGCATAGCAACAAATAGAACAAACCATAGATTGCGAGTCAAGAACCCAG
>CALBVQ010000202.1 GCA_937969485.1 uncultured Saprospiraceae bacterium
ACCAAAGGTTACCTTTTTTTCTCGCTCTGTTCAGTGGCTTTCCTTGCTCATACACTTGACTCCATTACGCTGAAATTTCGTGATTTCTTAACGAAATTGAGCAAAGGCTGTACCTTTTTTTATTCATTACTCATTCGATCAGAATTATGTATTAGAACATTTATTATTTCTTGAACTTCCTGTAAAGTATAGCGCTTTGCTAGTTTTTACTCAATCAATCTTACTGCATATTTCGTATTAAAGTAATGCAGATTGTTGCATTTTTCCTTTTGGCTTGACCCAAAAGAAAGAAAAACTCAAGGCTGGTGCTAGCAATTTCTAAAATCACTGCATTCCAGCTATTCCGTCAAAACTCGCTGAATCATCCTGCTTATTTTTAGCACCAAAGGTTACCTTTTTTTCTCGCTCTGTTCAGTGGCTTTCCTTGCTCATACACTTGACTCCATTACGCTGAAATTTCGTGATTTCTTAACGAAATTGAGCAAAGGCCACATCTTTTTTCATTTCTCATTCGATCAGAATTATGTATTAGAACATTTATTATTTCTTGAACTTCCTGTAAAATATAGCACTTGGTTAGTTTTTACTCAATCAATCTTACTGCATATTTCGTATCAAAGTAATGCAGATTGTTGCATTTTTCCTTTTGGCTTGACCCAAAAGAAAGAAAAACTCAAGGCTGGTGCTAGCAATTTCTAAAATCACTGCATGTCAGCTATGCCGTCAAAACTCGCTGGTTGAGCTCGTAATAGATAGTTTAGTGCATATTGTAGGTCAAAATAAATAATGACCTATTGCAACTAAATGTGTGAATATAACCTTAGTTGAAATACCAATTCTGTCTTAGGATTACGATATCGATTTGTTTTGTTTGGGAGGCGATCAGCAGATAGGGCAGATCAATTTACGATCTTAGAAGAAGCACAACATGTCAATGTTCTAAGTTAGAGAACGTCGAAAGTTGATGGGAAAGCTAAGGCCGAAAATTGATACATTAGCGTAAATATGATTAACATTTTAACACTCCAACAATGAGACTAATTTATGAAATATAGCTACCAAGGTTTTTTTGACTTACCTACACTTACACGTGCTTATCGATATGCAAATGAGAAACGTATAAGTGAGCTTGTACTAGATAAAGACAATGTCAGTGCCATGGTAGACGGTAGCAGAAACTACGGTGTTTCTATGCAATTTGAAGATGGGAAATTAGTAAAAGCTACTTGTAATTGTCCTTTGGAAAACGGAAAATGCAAACACGCAGCTGCAATCCTCATCTATCTTGACGAACAGGAGATCAAAAAAATGGAACAGTTCCAGAAAAATAACAAATGATGGAATCGTAAAAAAAAAGCTTGAGAATAAGCTGAAAAATTTTCGTTTTTCCACAAATTCTCAAGCTTTTAAGAACAGTAATCTTTGGGGCTAAACCAGCTGATATTTATATTGTCGCATATTTCCTTCCGCAAACTATAATTCATTCGTAGGCTACTGTGCAAAACATCAATCTTGATTCCTCAATCATACAGGCTTTAAGCCCAAAAAACGTCCTACATTTTAGTGAATTTCTTCACTCCTGAACGATCTCCTATTTTGAATTCAATTACATATGTTCCTATAGGAAAACCAGAAATATTGATTGCCTCAGTTGTTGATTGCGTGTGCAATGTCTTACCTGTAATATCAGTAATTTCAATTGATACATTATTCGTCTCTCCTCTATATTCTACTTGTATAAAGTCGGTAGCTGGATTAGGATATACTTCGAAACTCACATCACCTTCTTCAGTGCTAACAGGAGGGCTCAATTCGTAAGAATATGCTTCGTCTACATATTGGTAGCCAAGATCTGGGACCAATGTCTGTCCATTGATCAAGTATACCTTATTGTCTATTACGAAAGATGAAGGTGCCCATCTAGACGTACTAGGATGTTCTGGCAATTCTGTCCAAGAATCTGCGATAGGATCATATTCCCAAAATTCTCCAGTCTCCATTGAACTGTGATCCATACCGTCTCCACTAAGAATATATCCTTTGCCACCATATGCAAATTGAGTACCAGCCACACGTCCTTCAGCTGGCAAACTTGCCATTTCATCCCACACGTCAGTCGCCGAATCGTATCTATACCATTCTGAATAAATAGATTGTCCATGACCGAATCCCGCATAGTGGTAATCTCCTATAGAAAACTGATACGGATGATGACGAACTACACTCGGTAAATCAGCGATCTGATTCCATTCCTGTGTAACTATATCGTACATCCAAAAATCCTTTAAATTCCCATTTGCACTTCCTCCCATTCCCACAATCAATTTATCATTGGTAATTGTCAATGCTGGGTGAAATCTAGGAGTTCCAGGGCAAGACGGCAATTGCGTCCATTCATCAGTAACTGGATCATATACCCATAAATCTGCTAAAGGCACATTAGAAATTCCAAAACCGAAATATGCCTTACCATTATACACCTCACCAATACCAAACCCTCTAGCGGCTCCAGGAAAGTCATCTTTCTGAGTCCATTCGTCAGCGACTGGATCGTAACTATAAAAAGATTTGGAAAAATTATCATCCGGAGCAGTAGTACCTGTTACAATGTAACCTGTACCATCGATACCGAAACCAAAACTATGATGTGATCTAAAATCTTCAGGCATTGAAGATATTTGCGTCCATTGAGACGATAATATTGTTACAGATAAAAAGAGAAGTAAAAAAGTAGATATTGATAACCTCATAGAAGTTGATTTGATTTTTAATAATTAGAAATCGCAAGATATACCAATTTACCATTACACCTTCGGACTTTCGATTGATATATCGTGGAAATGACTTTTCAAAGATGAAACGCAGAGAACAGCTTCTAGTTTTGTCAGCTTAGAGGCTTCTATAGCCGAAAAATGCATTAATACCAATTATGGGCTCAAACTGCTTCGATAATGGGAACTTCCAACTCAATTGATGCTCGCTGTGATGGTGACCACGCCTGCGCTTCAAAAGAACTGTTGAGCTCCTATTCTCCTTGCATTGTAACTCTCATGACGAAAATCTAATGCATATTTCGGGTTGAACTACCAATGAAATATGAGTTTTCATGAATGAGGCATAGCATCGCTATTATGACTAAGTGAAAATTAGCGAAGCGCTATATTTCGCAGGAAGTTCGAGACGTAATAAATTTTCCAATTGATAAGTTGGGTTCATGCTCTCCTCACGAAAACCTAATGCATAATTCGGGTTTAATTGGTGTCAATTAATTATCTTGGACCAAATGATTCAATTTGTAAAATTTCTAATACTCTTTATTTTTCTTACAGCCCCTTGTTTGGGCATAAGCCAAACACCCAATTCAGCTTACCAAAAAGAGCTAAGTCTTACGTTACGGAACGAAACACTTATTCAAGTTCTATATGATCTTGAGCAAAAGTCTGAGGTGAAATTCATGTTTTCTCCATCAACTATTCCTTACTTCGCAATTGACAAAGACTTCAGTAATGAGACAATCTTAACCATTGTCAGAGAGCTTACAAATGGATCTTTGATAGAGGTCGTTGTCTATGACGATAATACAATTATCCTTGTAGAAACGTCAAATAAGAACAGAAGTAACATAATCAATATAAGGGATAAGTGGCAAGATGGCACATATAGCTACCCTATCTTAGATGAACAAAAAGATATTTTCTACTCTTCGATCACCAATCTTGAATTGATAGACAAAGACAGTGGAGATGGAGTTGTAGGAGCCCTAATATTTAATCAAGATACTTCATATAGCCTCGGTAGTGATGCCGAAGGAAAAGTCTACATCCAAAATATTGGTGAAAACGACAGCATCTACATTCGCTACCTTGGGTATCAAGATATACGGCTTATAAAAGACGCTAATGCAGCTCCTATCTCCAAAATCGTTATGGAGAGAAGAAGTCTAAATCTTAATGCAATTCAAATCTCAGCTAAATCTTCAAAAGCCAAACTTCAAGAGACCAAGATTGGCGTCACTTCACTTACCACAGCTCAACTTGAAAGTATTCCCCAGGTAACCGGAGAAAAAGATTTACTGAAGTCACTTGAAATCCTACCTGGTGTTACTACAAGTGGCGAACTTAGTGGTGGAATTAATGTTCGAGGTGGCAGAATTGATGAAAGTCTTATTCTTTTTAATGACGCCATCATTTTCAACCCTACTCACGTAGTGGGTTTCATATCAGGCTTTAATGCGGATATAATAGAATCTGCTGAACTATACAAGGGCTATGTAGCACCTGAATTTGGTAACCGCTCTAGCGCTGTCCTTGATATGAATGGAAGTTATGGAGCTGACAAAATGCGGGTAAATGCAGCCTTGGGGACAAGTCAACTGAAAGGAAGTATCGAAGGACCAATAGGAAAAAAGGCAACATACGCTCTTTCCGCAAGAGGTAGTTTTAGCGACTATATTTTGAACGCAACTGGTATCCCAGAATTACGAAAATCATCCGCTAATTTTTATGACGTGTATGCTGCAACAAGTTACAAACTAGGCAATCGGCATAAACTCTTATTCAGCTCATACTACAGCGATGATTCTTTTATTTATAACGAACAATACGGATTCGAGTGGAATAATTTCTTTGTGAACGGCACATATGAATCACGGTGGAGTGACAAACTATTTTCCTCCATTAGCCTCACCAACGGTTCTTACCAAAATCGTCAATTTACATTTGATCCAGGGAGTTCTTATACATATAATAATGCCATCAATTATGTAAAGGCTGCCGCCAAAATAAATCGATACTTCGGTGAAGAAAGCTATTTATCGGGAGGCATAGAAGCCATCAACTACAATACAACACCTGAGATTTTAGAGCCATTCCTAGATGGAAGTGCGATTGTCAAGGCTGAAACACCTAGAAATGGATCCATTAGCTTAGCGCCATTTTTAGTGGGTAAGTGGAAAATCAATTCGCTTGTTCAAGTGGAAGGTGGAGTTCGCTATTCCAACTATTTCGCAGCAGGCCAACATATAGTACATGAGTATGAGTCTGATTTACCAGAAGAAAACACAATAAGTTCGACGAAAGATATCGCACAAGGTGAAATATTTCATCGTTCAGCAATATTAGAGCCCAGAGCTAGCGTAAACTTTCAATTACTTAATCGCTTGTCACTAAAATTAGGTTACGGGAAGCTCTCACAAAACGCACAACTCGTTCGACTAGCCAACACTTCAATTCCAACAGACCTTTGGATTTTTTCCAATCAATACATCGATCCACGAATAGTCAACCAATACTCGAGTGGGCTCTTTTGGTTGAATCACAAAGAAAACTTGAATATTTCTACCAGTGTATTTACAAAACGGACTTCAAGCTTTTTCGTGTTGAAGGACTTTCCTACAATCATTGGTAACCCACACCTAGAAACTGAACTTTTGGCGGCAGCCGCCAGATCATATGGAATCGAATTCCAACTAGAATACAATACTCCGAAATGGAACCTATTTACAGCGTACAGTTACTCCAAGTCACAATTTCAATCCAATGACCAACGAGGAATAATAAATCGGGGGGAGTGGTATAATGGAGATATCGACATTCCACATCAACTGAATATCCTTGCAACCTATAAGCTCGCCCAAGCGATAAAATTCAACTCTGCTTTAACATATAAGTCGGGAAGACCAATCACAGCACCCATAGGCGGCGCACCAATTGACGGTGTGTTGATTCCCTTGTTTGGCGACAGAAACCAATTCAGAATTCCATCATACTTCCGGATGGATCTTACTATGAATATGGATTTACGCAAATTGAAAAACAAAGGATTAAGAAGTAACTTCACAGCAGGTTTTTATAATATTACAGGTAACCAAAACGCTTTTAATGTGTTTTTCAGAACAAGTGATATAGGAACTTTGGAGTCGTATAAATTTTCGGTAATAGGTCAAGCTATTCCAAGTATCAGCTGGAACATAATCATAGACTAATGAAGAAGACAACATGTATCATTCTCTCTTTCGCCTTTCTGCTAATCGCATGTATTGAACAGATTGAATTTCGACCAGACGAAGAGATCAAGATTGTGATAATTGACGGTTTACTTACTGATCAGGACACACTTCAAAAAGTTAGTATCCAGTATTCAGCGACAATAGGTAGCGTTGCGTTTTCACCTTACTCGGATGCATTGGTTTACATAACGGACAATGCAGGAAATAGAAATTTACTAGATGAAATAGAACCAGGAATATATGCCTTTGAAGGAAAGGCAGAGGTAGGAATAGAATACTTCCTTGAAGTGTATCGTGGTAATGTGCTGATTGCAAGTAGTTCCATGGAAGCGACGCCGCCACCTTTTGCACTTGATTCGATAAGCTTTGAGGAGAAGCTATTGAGTTATACGAATGTTGACGGAAATCCCAGAAACCTATGGTCAGTCGAATTTTACGGCCATGCCTCGACTGCAAAAGCAGATACTGACTTTTATTTACGGTTTGGTGATCTCGAAACTATTTTCATGCTTCCAGAAATCATTACCAAAACCTTCCCACCGCCAATCACATGCTATATCTACAATTACGAAAACAAGCCTATTATTGATCCCATTAAAATAGAGAAAGGTGCGGAGAATGTGAACATAAAGACAAAGATCTTGAGTAAGCAAACAACATATGATTTTGCCTACCTCTACTCTACCAAAGCTACACTATACTCCATGTCAAGAGAAAGCTATGAGTTTTGGAATCAAGTTAGTGTTCTTTTCAACCAAACCGGCAATATTACAGATCAATTACCCGCGCAATTCAATGGTAATATCACTGCAGAGGCAGATATACCAATAACTGGAAATTTTTCTGTGGTGAGCACGACAAGTGATTTTGTGATGGTTAGAAGAAGTGATCTATTTCGACCACCCATTAAAGTCTGTGGTGAAAATGGAGGGCCCTACCCTAATCCAGTACCTGATGTGTGTAATATATGTCTGATTCACCCTAATTCGACAGCGCAGTTTCCTTCCTATTGGTAGTAGATTTTATTGCTGGGGTTACCCCCAAAGAAAATTAACGAGATCATCTTGCAAAGATTTTTGCTTATCCTTTGCGTACCAGGTGTGCAAGGGTATATTGTAACTTTCCTTATTAGCAAGAAGTTCTTGTACAAGAAGTTGGGCTTCATGAGGTCTAGGACCATACGTTTTTACCACATTGTAATCCTCATCTAGTTCAATAAGAATAGGAATAGATCTACTACGACCATCGGTAAGATGTGCATCGATCAATTCTACATTAGCATCACGGTATGTAAATCTGAGATCAATTTTACCCTTGCTAGCTTCGGCAATTGTATTAATGATGGGATTAATTTGGGAAGCATCACCGCACCAGTGCTCGGTGATAAGCAACCACTTCTTAGGATTCTCGATACTATCTATCGCTTCAATCAGCTCGTCATTTAATTTGAATTTCCGATCAAGTCTTGACTGACGAGACCAATTTTGGGGCAAGTACTGTGCAAAAGGGCTTTCATCACCTAGAGCAATCTCTTGTTCAAAATTAGCTTTGTAATCAGTGTAATTGATTGCCTCATCAAAATAAGCTTTATAATCTAATGCGGTCATTGTATTTAGAATTGTCATAGTATAAGAATTTTGTTGAGACAAAGTTCATATATTATGAAGAAAGCAAGATTGACAAAACTTCCCAAAGAGTTGTGAAAATTGCCCGTAGAGTAGCGGCATGTATTTGTGCCAATGGAATTCATAAATGTCGCATAACTTCTTGTCTATTTTTAGATTTCGGAACACGAAACACTTGCCGTGCCTACAGTTACATCGGGGTTTTATGTCTTAAATTCTAAGAAAAATACACTTTAATTTTTTGTGAAAACATCCTAAGATAGGAGAAAACGTTCAAAGTCCCAATCCGATCGAATGCGGTCTTCAATATGATAAACTGAATGGTATTACCATCATGGTGAGCATCAAAAAGAGCTGGACGTTCCCATTATCCAAGCAATTTCAGTTGGTAATAGGTATCTTAATCCAGATTTCGAGTTAAACCTAGCTCTCTAACTACTCGGCTTGATCCTGTTTTTCTGTACATTTACTCTTATTCATAATATTCCACTTTTATTAAGTTTTAGATTTGTATTATAGGTCGGTAAGGTTATGATACATTTATGAATGGAAAAAAACCTTCCGAATAACTAATTAATGGCTGAGAAAAGGCAGAGAGAAGAATATGAATCAAGAAAAAGAATAGACTTCAAAAAAGAAGAATAACTCCACACTCGCATAAATCCCTCACTTAGTAATGATTGTGATCGTAAATATTATAAGATGGTTGTTTTGGATAGGTATCGCGATGTTCTTGATATGTAAAATCTATAGAATAGCGACGGATGATAAATACGAAGCTTTTATTAAGAATAAATATGGTAGAGGAACAAACTTGATTATTGATAAGAAAGTTGAAAAGAGAGAAGAAAAAGAAAATAAAATATTCCTCTATTTAGTGTTTATAAGCATAATTATAGAGATTGTC
>CALBVQ010000203.1 GCA_937969485.1 uncultured Saprospiraceae bacterium
GCAAAGAGAATGGGAGCTCAACAGTTCTTTTGAAGCGCAGGCGTGGTCACCATCACGGTGAGCATCAAAAGAGCTGGACGTTCCCATTATCGAAGCAGTTTAAGCTCGTAATAGATATCTTAATGCATATTTCGGGTTTAATACGAATAGAGGGGGGGACATAAAAAGGGAGCAGAAAATTTCTGCTCCCTTTTTCGTCCTTAGAATTTCTTGAAAGTACCGTATGTTATGGTCTTTTTCAGACATTCAAAAACAGAATTGAAATCATTGATGAATTGCATCAATTTTGGTTCAATTTTTTTATTCTCTGTCTAACGTACCACTGCAAGAAAGAGGCTGTCCATCTATTGTTTGGTTAAGCATCATAGTTACTTGATCCTCAGATGTGAAAGTAAAATCTACTTGTAGAGTAATCATAATTCCCAAGAAATCTATATCTCTTACTGGAGAACTAGCAATGTTTCCAGTTAAAGTTAGGGTGTCAAGGAATGTCGGATCAAATGCATCTGTCATTAATAACTGATTAACAGTTGGTCCTGCACTGAAAATAATCGATTGATCAGCAGGGTCTTCTCCAGGACAAGTAAGTGCACCGTTGAAAGTTCCATAATACTTTGCTCGAGCTTCTGTCTCACATGCTGTTCCTTCGTATCCTTCGTCACATAGGCATGTTCCGTCATCGCATACTCCGTTATCTCCGCAAACGATGTCAGCGCAGGGATCAGTGCATGAGAACATAAACAAGGAAAAACAAAATAGTGATAGTGTAATAAAGTGTTTCATATATAAAGTTATTTAAAGATTTCGATCGTAAAGTTAGATATATTAGGGTTGATAATCAAGACCTAATTCTGTTAGTGCATTACAAGAACGCACTGTGGTAATCCATCATTAATGATTGTGAATCATAAACTTAGTAGGAGTACTAGCTTGTGAGTTTCATATATTATGATTTAAAGTCCGTTTTTTAGGACTTAACAAATAAGGCTTTTTCCCTACTTTGGGCGTAAGCCCAAATACCTCTCAAATAGCAACTAGTGAAGTTACAGACTTATTTATCCGCAAATCTTCTTTGCCACTCAAGCATACCACCTACGAGATTACGGACGTTGGTGTAGCCGTTCTGCTCGAGGAACTGTTTTGCCATTCCTGATCTTCCACCACTACGGCAGTAAGTCACTAATTCAGCATCTTTGTCTTGAGGAATTTCATTCAGTCGTACTGGCAGGCTCCCAAGAGGGATCAATGAACCACCTACGTTAAATTCTTCGTGTTCGTAAGGTTCTCTTACGTCTATTCTCGGGACATTTTCTCCTGCTTCAATACGCTCTTGAAGCTCATCTACCATGATATCCATCTCTTCGTTTCTTTTAATTAATTACAATCTTGGGGTTTCGTAGCACTTATGACTACATTTATTTGTTCTCCTATAAATATTCTCCTGTCAGGTGAATAAGGAGGGAACTGATCAATTATATATGCGCTTTCGCGATCTTCAATTTTACCTTGTTCACTTATCGTTCCTAGCCTTAATTTAGCACCGTCTTCTAGCATGAATTGAGCTGCAGCAAGGGATTCACATCGTAAATCTGGAATACTAATTTCAAGGCCTCGTTGTTCACTCAGAACGAAATCTAATGTTCCACCTTTCTCAATTTTTACGTTGTTTTTACGCCCGTCAATGTCGACGATCAAGTCACCATTGTAGTATACCTCAAGGATGTGATTAGGTTCTCCTTGATCATAGGCATAACCTTTTATTCTTGAATTAATCTTCATTAAACTCAGCTCCTTTTTCTTCTGTTCGTATTCTCGGCCGTATAATTCGGGTAAGGACTTCAAGCGAATCTGATCGCTTTTGTACTTAGTCACGGTTACGTATACTTTTCTATTTTCTTTAACCGTGGAATTAGCTTTGGGATTTTGGTTGATAATTATTCCTCCCGGTTTTCCTACAATGTGGGTGCTGTCATCGACAATGATCTGGAAAGTCTTTTCTTCTGAAAGCTCAGTAGCTTTCACTAGATGCATATCGATGAAGTCCGGTAACGTCAATTGCTGGCCGTGATTCGTGTACGATCTCAAAAAGAAGTGCAGTATCAGGAACAATCCCAATAGCACAAGGCCCATGTAGAGCAGATTTTTAAAAAATACCTTGGTTGTCAAAAATCGAAAAAGTTTGATTATATAAATCGGTTCAGACTTTGTTTCCTTGTCTTTCATTCTCTGCAAATTCTAAAATTTTATCAATAAATTCATACGGCTTATAGCCATTTATTGCGCATTGATGAAAAATACAAGTTGCCGGTGTCATGCCTGGCAATGAATTTACCTCAATAATAATAGTTTCTACTTTATTATTTTCGTAAATCCTTACAAATGCGTCAATTCTTGCGTATCCTTTAACCTTTAGTATCCTTGCTGCACGTTCAAGATCTGCCTTGACTTTTGCACTGATAATATCGTACTTTTCCTTGTCCCTGCTGAATCGAGCTGGGGTAATATTTTGCCCTTCACCAGCTAAAAATTTCTCCTCCAAAGATAAAATTTCTCCGCTGCTCAATGCTTCACTAGGTTCAAACATTTCATATTGAATATCGCCGTGTTCGTCGATATGCGTCAATAAGCCACCAGTAATTTCTAGGAAGTGACTTGCGTTCTGCGATGTAATAAGGCTTTCGCCCAAAATGTTGGTTTTTCTCGGGAATTCTTCGTTGTCGGACAGATCGAGCACGTTTCTTATTTCTCTACCCAAGGTTTCTTCGTTTCGAAAAATACCATCCAAGTAGGCTGTAAGTTCATCATCAGTCTTGATCATTTTCACAGCACTGGAACATCCATCGTCCACGGGTTTGAGGATGAAAGGGAACTGAAACGTGTTTTTAAGTTCATTAGCTACCGTGGATGTGCTATTTTTATCAAGCAGTAGCTGGTCCGCAGTAATAAAACCATGTTCTTTAAGGGTTTGTAAAGTCTGGAACTTATCTATTGTGATGTGAGCAGATTCATAGTCAGAACCGTTATATGGAATCCCTACTTCCTTGAGTTTCTTTTGTAAACTTCCATCTTCACCCGGTCGTCCATGCAATGCTATGAAAGCCATTTCTACCTTGTCTGCAAGTTGGGAGAAACTTAATTGGACTGGCTCGTTTACAGCTGAAGTACTGCTGTATTTCGAGGTGATGTCAATGTTTGCAGTTCGTATCTCTTCGACAACTGGATGTACATTGTAATGAAGTATCTTATCTCTGATATCATCCGCATTGTCCTTTAACAATAATGGAATAGGGATTTCATATAGGTCGTATGACTCTTGATTTCCCAAAAGGAATACAGGTATAGGGTTGTACTTAGCTGAAGAAGCAAGTTTCTCGTAGATGTTACGACCACTCTCTACACTAATGTGCCGTTCGAAGGAATAACCTCCAAATATCACGGCAATATTCTTTTTATCTTGTTTGGCTGCTTTTGCTCCTGCAAGATCATTGTCTAGCTTCGTAAGCAATTCAGCACTTGAGCTCTTAGTCGTCTCGTTCATCAACCGCTCATTAAATGAATTACGAATGATGAAAGTTAGAAATTGCGAAGGATTAAGTCCTATTTCGGCCGCTTGATGGAAGAAGAATGAGGAAGGCAACATCCCTGAAGTGGTATTGGGATCATTCAGGAAAATCTTATCATCGAGACTATAGAAACCGTCTATTCGAGCGTACACTTGGAAATTTAGAAAGACGAATAACTTTTTACACTCGTCTAGTATTCTTTGGAGCTTTTCATCTTCGAGATCAATGGGAGTGATTTTCCTAGATAAACCAGGTAGGTACTTCGACTTGTAATCGTAGAGTTCGGTTTGCTTGGCAATCTCAGTGGGAGGAAGGGCAACGATGTCTCCATTGTCTTTACGCATAACGATGCAAGAAAACTCCCTCCCGCGAATGAAGCTTTCGATGACTACTTTGGATTCAGTAAGGTGACCTTCTAGGAAAATATCCTTTTGATCAAGGGCGGTGTTGTCTATTTCTAGCAGTAACTGGTCCGGATGAAATATTGTCTTTCCATTCACATCAACTGGAAAACCCACTCCGCTTCGGATATCAATAATCTCTTGGATTTCTTTGATTCTTTCTTCAGCACTTAGGGAATTCCACCATTTGTGTTCGATTGTTTCTTGAAAGAATGCCGCACTTATCTTTTGGGCGAAAGCCCTTTCTCCATTATCTTCCATCAAAATAGAAACCCCTATCGAGGAACCTTGATTTGCTGGACGGATCACGAGTGGAAAACCTATTTTTTTAGAAGCGCTCTCATACAATGACTTTTGTGAATTGGCGTTCCATTCGTTTTTCTTGATCACAATCATTTCAGGAACATCGAAGCCAGCATGTCCCATCAGCGTTTTCTGGATAGATTTATCCATACCCATTGCACTAGCCATGATCCCGCTTCCTGTGTATGGCATATTTATATTTTCGAGTAGACCTTGGATTACTCCATCTTCACCAAACTGACCGTGAAGGGCAAGAAAGGCAATGTCCATGTACTGCCCCAATTCTTCAATTGTCAGTAATTTTCCTACGGAAGCCGGAATTTCCTTACCCGCATCAGGCATTGAATCAATGTAGATTTGGAAATTGTGCTGAGACGGAGGTTGGGCAGAAACTGGTGGGTAAAAGTCACGAATCGTTCCTTTGTACACGTACTCCCAGTCGAGCAAGATAAAATTCTTATGACTATCGATAAAGATAGGCACTGCCTCGAACAAGGACTTATTCAAGTTGTCGTAAACCGTTCGTCCACCTGCAAAAGAAATTTCACGTTCACGTGACGGTCCACCGAATAAAATGCCTACTTTGATCATGTATCGTCTTATATTTCATTATGCTAACACTACTAAATAACAATTAGTGCCAATTGAATTCTTAGTAATAATCGATTAGTGAAGGTAAATATTACTTTCGCAAAGATAATATTTCATATTATAAAAATAAATAATTCATAAAGACTTAATTTTGTGTGTTACTTGAGTTAAAATAAATTAGTGATGAGGATCAACAAAGAGATATTAAGATTAGCTATTCCGAATATACTCAGTAATATTTCAGTGCCGTTGATTTCTTCAGTGGATACTGGGCTTATGGGCTATCAGTCGATGGGGCATCTAGCTGCTGTAGGAGCGGCATCAATGATATTTAACTTTCTGTATTGGAACTTTGGTTTTTTGAGAATGGGGACGACAGGATTGGTTGCGCAAGCTTATGGTAGGAAAGACGAGCAAGAAAAATCTAGAGTGTTTTTTCAGGCAGTCATAATTGCTTTATTGATCAGTGGTTTGCTTATTGTATTCCAAAATCAGCTTGGTGACTTGGGGCTTTCGTTTATGAACTTAGATGGTGATTTGGCGGGATTAAGTAGGGAATATTTCAATGTCAGAATATGGGATGCACCGGCTACACTTTTGATTTACATAATTATGGCTTGGTTTTTCGGTAATCAGAATGCCTTTATTCCTTTGTTGCTTACAGTGGTTATTAATGTAGTGAATATAGTAACGAGTGTGATTTTTGTGAAGTACATGGATATGGGCATTGGGGGAGTGGCACTCGGTTCGGTGATTGGTAATTATGTGGGAGTCACAGTGGGCTTGATTGCCATGGCATGGAAGCAACCAGTGATTCTTCGTTCGATTGCAGATTGGAAGTCGGATTTTCTTCGCTTCTTTCAAGTTAATAAAGACATATTTCTTCGGACGGTTTTATTGTCGTGCACTTTTTTCATGATGTATTCCCAAAGCATAATTTTTGGTCAGTTGTCGTTAGCTGTGATGGTGGTCGTATTACAATTTACTAACTGGATGTCTTATGCAATTGATGGTTTTGCTTATGCTTGTGAATCGCTAGTAGGCAAGTATGTAGGTGAAGGGAATTCAGTTTTGTTAAATGCGACGATAAAAAAGTGCTTTCAATTTGCTTTTGGTTTTGCCTTGATGTTTAGTGCTCTGTACGGAGTTTTTCCTGGTTTGTTGAGTAAAGTCTTCACTTCGGATATGGAGGTAATTGAATATATGGTATCTCTTCGATGGTGGTTGTTGATCATACCATTGATAGGGTTTGCTTCGTATATATGGGATGGGATTTTTGTTGGTCTTACTGCTTCCAAAGCCATGAGAAATACTATGGCGATTTCTTTTGCTGTGTTTTTGTTGGTTTATTACGGAACGAGAGAGTGGCTGGGGTTTCAAAGTTTGATTCTTGCGTTGTGCCTGTATCTTCTTGCTCGGGCTTTCGCCCAAAGTTTTCTCTATTTTAAGTATGGTGAGGAGTTGAGGTAGTTCCTGGCTAAGGCGCAATGCTGAGGCGCAATGATGAGGCGCCTGTGCCTTTTTTGCGCCTATTCTATCTTTTCTTTTGGCCTTTCCAGTTTGAGGGGTTGTTGTGGATATATTGTGATATGCGTTCAAAGGCTATTTTATTTCGGATGATTACGTCATGATATCTAGGTAGCCAGGCGAAGTCTGGGTTTATTTTTCTTGCGTTTTTAGTTACCCCTACCTTAAAACCTCTAATGACCGATGCGAGATTTTTTGATTGAGGAGCAAATTTGTTTTTATAATCCGCTGGTTTGTTTGATACAATTTCTTTAAAACTAAGAACAGTTTCTCTAAAGGCAATTGGGTCAATTCTATCTTCCCAGTTTATTGCAAAAATTGAGTTGATTTCGTCATTGGAATCTTTTTTGTCAGTAGATAGAAGCTCGTTATTTAATTTCGAATCTAATTTTGAAAACTTATTACTGGAAGCTTTATGTTTAGAGGGTGGGTCTACAAAACTATCATTGCCTGACTTATCAATGATTACTATTCCATGAATATGGTCAGGCATAATAATATGCACTCCCAATTTTACAAATGGAAAATGATCTGGTATTTCAAGCCAACAAGCATTTGCTATTTCTCCTATTGGTGACGGTTCTAACTTTTTATTTTTGATTTCACCAAAGTATTTTCTGCGATTTTTGGTTACTATAGTTATGAAGTAAGCTCCATTCCCACTGTAGTTCCACCAAGTGGCTCTAGTGGATTCGATTCTATATTTATTATTGAAAAGTGTCATTGTGATGTGAAATAAACTGTAGTTTTTCAAGGATTAATTCGTCTAATATACGAATTATAATGCTTATTTTTAAATAGTTGATCCAATCAAAATGGAGCTATTTCTGTTTGATTTATTGGAATACTAATCGCCGCTTCATTAAAAACCTTTTTATCAATAATATGTCTTATCATTATGCTAACAATTAATCTGTTTTTTATGCTTCTAACATCTTTACTACAAAGTGGGCAAGCTCCACCGATTAACGTGCTAGGAACAAAGCTTGAAGCTTGTTGCTATAAGCCGATGACTGGTTTTTATAGAGATGGTTTCTGTAATACTGGACCTCAGGATTATGGCTCGCATACGGTTTGCGTAATATTAACTGAAGAATTTCTAAGTTTTTCCTCTTCATGTGGAAATGACCTAGTTACGCCAAATCCGCGATATGGTTTTCCAGGACTTAAGCCTGGTGATCAGTGGTGCCTCTGTGCTGTGCGATGGAAAGAGGCCGAAGAAGCTGGAAAGGCATGTCAAGTAATATTGGAATCGACCCATATTGCAGCTCTACAAGTCATCGAACTCGACGTACTGAAAAAATACGCTGTTGCTAATACAAAGTAGTTCTAGTATTTTAATCCCATCTTTAATTTAAATCACTTTGTAATTTTCAGCCAAGAAAAGGAAGTTTACATTGGTCCTCGCGACCCTACATATCAAGTTCTGGCTACTCGTCTTATAGTTGCACTGGTTTTCGTCGTTCCTTCACACTGAAAATTGATATGCTCAGTTCTTTTAGAAGTTATACCAATTCTGTTTTAGAATTTCGCATATTTTCAAGTTTATAAAAGCAATTACTTCGTTAGAACTACTCATGATAGCTAAGGCTATCCTTGCGTTTTCTGCCTTGTAATTGATTTAATAATTCTTGAAAATAAAGTGAAACCTTAAAACAGAATTGGTATTATACACTCACTTCAACGTTGAAATTCTAGCCGATGCATGGTTGGTCGCAAGCTGAAAATAGGTTTATAAAGTCACTCGCGTCTATGGCTCGCTTCCATGAGGCTCCAGCACACTTGCATCAAGAAATTGAGCGCGCAATACTCGAACTCCTCCGTTTATAAACACATCTTATGTGGCATTGCAAAATCAAAAATGGAATTCTTCGAAGCTATTCAACATACTCCAGTCTTAAAATAATTTGAATAGGATATATAAAATCCCTAAGATTGTGAGAGTTAAGATGATAGAAAAAAGGAGAAGAAGGACTGTAAAGGCAATGTATTTCAATAGTTTTAAAATCCAATTTTTATTGAATGGAAGCTTATCGCAATCCATGAACTAATCTCAGTCGCCAAGGTTAAGGCAATCTCAAGAACTCCTAAAAAGATACTAACGATCCCTTCAAACATATACTTATTTTGGTCAGTTTACAGGCTACATGATGTGTTTTACTGCTTCTCCTCGTCACTATAAAAAAGAGATAGCAAATATTCTATTTTACATAAAATTCCAGTAGAACTGCAGTTAGAATGTTGTTCAGATTTTATTTTTGGCTATGTAATATGTACCTGAGCATATGCTCATACAAATTGAATAAATGTAAAACTTACGAGCTACTTGAACTAGTAGTCGGGTGAATATTCTGCTAATTCATCGCTGAACTATTCTTGAAATTTTTACCGCAAGTATAAAGTTCAATCTGTATTGTACCCAAATTAGGGGAGGTAAACAAAAAGAGACTAACTTTCGCTAGCCTCTTCAACTTTATAAATTTACGCTCCTATCCACTTGAATTCATATTGCTTTTCAGGAATCTTCATCCTAGATGCAATTCGTGTAAGTCTGTCTGGCAATGCCATGACATAATCTCTTCCTCTTTCAGCTGCATCGCTCAAACCAGTAAGATTTCCTACGTCCCAAGAACTAAGTAAGGACTTCAATATGTTGACATAATCTTCAGAAGTATAAACTCCCAAACGTTGAGCCGCATCTGAAAAGTGACTAAATAATTCACCAATCTCTTGCCCACATTGTCTCATAAAATGAGCTGGCATCACAATTTTCTTTCGCATCATATCTTCTAGCGCCAACATCATCTCACTAGGATCAATCTCGAAAATTCTATTCACAAAATCCATGTAAGCTCCTGCATGACGAGCTTCATCTGCAGCAATTTTCGTATTGATTTTTGCGAGCTGCTCATTCCCCGTTTTTTTGACTAACCTAGCCACTCTACGGTGAGATATGTTTGTCGCGATTTCTTGAAAACTTGTATAAATGAAATTTCGGTATGGATCATGGTCTGTACCAATGTCAAATCCATCAGAAATTAAATGTTGAGTTGAAATTTCCATCTGACGCATATCAACTCGACCACTCAGGTATAGGTATTTATTTAATAAATCTCCATGGCGGTTCTCTTCAGCAGTCCATGCTCTTACCCATCTTCCCCATCCGGTCTCTTCGTCATTTCCTATTCCTTCTACTTGCATCAACCAAGATTCATAAGTAGGAAGCGCTTCTTCTGTTATCGTGTCTCCTATCAACACAGCTAGTACGTCATAATCCATCTCACGAGAGAGTTCTTGAATTTCTCGTACCTCTTCGAAAAAGCTTTCGTCTCTAGAATCTGGCAAGAAATCTGCTGGCTGCCAATTTTCATCCGGACTCTTAAGATACTTTTGCACAAACTCATCCATCGATTTACCAATGGTTTGCATTACTTCAAGTCGAATGTTGCGTATATTCATCTCTTTATTTCTATCTACTATAATGAAGTGCAAACATAACAAAGGGAATCTAACTCGAAGTCAATGCAATTGTTGTGAAAATACCCTTAGTTATCTTAAATGCAGCAATAGTTATCTTATACCAATTTTGTTTTAGAATTTCGCATATTTTCAAGTTTATAAAAGCAATTACTTCGTTAGAAATGCTCATGATAGCTAAGGCTATCCTTGCGTTTTCTGCCTTGTACT
>CALBVQ010000204.1 GCA_937969485.1 uncultured Saprospiraceae bacterium
CAAAATCGCGACCTCTTGTGTGCATCATTTGTCTCAAATTTAGGTTCAGTCTCTTATATATTTAGATTTTTGGTCCGCTTTTAGATAGAATGCAATCATTAATTTAGATCCATTACAACTAAAAAATGAGCAATCGAACTAGCTCTACTTTTTACAACTAGTAATATTTGGTGTAGTCACATCAAAGCTAAAGAAGCTTAAGAAGACTGACATAGGCCCTGCAAGCGAAAACTATCTACTTTCATTACTTACGCAACTATTAGACTTAGTTCCTTACTAGATAGTAAATTGAATTACCTCTTTAATGTCTAGCTTGTCTCATTAGTTCTGTAGATAAGATGAATAGTTCAAGGCATGATGGACAGATATCCTAGAGTAAAGAGCGCTCGAGTTTCAAGGAATCGAACCGACGAAAACCGATAGGCAGGTAAAGTAGCAATAGCGAATCACGAGTTGGTTTTGAATGCTAGGAATATCAGCATTTTAACCAGAATTATGCATTAGTTTTCGTCATGAGAACCAAAACCTAAATTATGAATTAGAAATTTATTAGGTCTTGAATTTCGTCCGAAATATACCGCTTCGCTACTTTCTACTCAATCACCTGAGCGATGCTATGCTTCATTCATAAAACTTATGTTTCATTGATGGTTCAAGCATCATTACAAAGTTCTGATACCTAAATTTAGATGAAATGCAAAGAGAATAGGAGGAGATGAGATCTAGTGAAGCGTTGACGTGCCATCCATCAAGGTGAACACCAAAAGTGCTGGAGGTCACCATTATCAAAGCAGTTTGAACACGCAATAGATATGTTAATACATATTTCGGATTTAAGTCGACTTAAATTAGGAACCAACATTTCATGTTTTGAAGGCGTAGCCTACCCTGTACTCATTCGTCTTAGCAAGAAAATGCCTAATAATTCTCAAATATCAAAGGCATAAATAGATACTTTGTCCTTAACTCCCAGCCAAGTCAATTGCTTGTGAGTAGGCAAAAAAAAAGCCGAAAGAAAAAGTTCTTTCGGCTTAGAATATTATTATGTCAATTAATAACCACTGTTTTTGTTCCCACTGTAGCTAGATCCTTTAGGGCTGCTTGAGCCTCTTCCGTATCCACTTCCAGCTTCTGGGCCTTCTGGACGAGTCATATCGAAATCAGAAGCATTACAAACTCTGAATTCAACTCTTCTATTCATAAACTGCTGAGAAGAAACTTCTCCTCCTCCGCTGTTAGGTACATTTTTGATAAGAGGATCTTCTTCTCCTCCGTACATCAACTTAAGTCTATCTCTAGAAATTCCATAGTTCATTACTAAATAATCAACTGCAGCTTTTGATCTATTGTAAGATAAAACTTTGTTATAATCATTACTATTTCTAGTATCAGTGTGTCCTTCAACAGTTACACAAAGATCTGGACATTTCTCAAGAACTTGAGCTACATGGTGTAATTGACCATAGTATTCAGGTTTGATGTAGTACTTGTTAAGATCGAAGTGAATCATTGGTAAAAACCACTCACCGCAACCAGTTCTTACTAAAGTTGATTGAAGTGCACCTACTTTTGAGTCAACAATTGTTGTCACATCGCTTTCAGTTAAGTAATCAGGAGTTGGAATTGCAGCCACCCCTTTATCATCAACGTCGAACCCTGGTGGAGAGTACGGTTCTTTATCTTTACAATCAGCAAGTCCGTCACCGTCTGAATCTAGAGTTACACCTCTAGTATCAACTGGACAGCCAGCATCAGTTCCTAATTCTTGGTCTAACATATCAACTACACCATCAGCATCAGCATCAGTCAAGTCGAGTACTGGTCTTTGCTTAAGTTCAGCAATATCGTTGAAAGACTGATCGATAGGGTTTAACCAGTAAAGTGGTTCAGTAACTTTATCGAAGTTTCCAAGATTGATTCCAATTCTAACATTTGTGTAGTGCGCATTGTCACTATCATTAGTTTGATCAAATGTTGTTCTGTATTCGTGACCATCCCACTTATCAAAATCCTGAGCCCAAAATTGGTGCTCTAATGAGATATTTATTCTCTTATTTATTTTTCTTGAAACGGCAACTGATCCTACAAATGATGGAATAATGAAACCATTATCGAACAATATTCCAGTTACATTTCTATCATTTTCTGCCTGGCTCTCATATGTACCATCTAAGATTCCTTTAATGTCAGCTCTTTTAGCTCTGCTGTTTTCAACACCAATCACGGCGTCGTTATTATAAGGAGTATCTCCATTATAGTAGTCCATTCTTACATCAGCGCTAGTTAAGCCAACACCGATACCAGCATAAAAATTCCACTTATTTCTAGGCTTGTGAAACAATAGATTTCCTATGTTTGTTATAATCTCAACAGATCCTTGAATATTATTTGCTCTGAAATTTCTATAAAGTCTGCTATCATTTGCATACCCAGGAAAGGAAAGAGTGTTATTATCTCTTTTTAAAACACTTACTACCGATTCTCTACCATCCAAACCTTTAGCAGTTGTATACTGTAAATTAGCTCTCCAAGAGAATACGTAATTAATAGCTCTTCTCAAGTGCACACCAACTCC
>CALBVQ010000205.1 GCA_937969485.1 uncultured Saprospiraceae bacterium
ACCGCAGTGAAATGAAATGAAAAGGGGTTGCTGCATTAGCTAGCCATAAGTGTTTAGCATGTCAATTATCGCACCAAGTTTATGTCAAATTTTCTAGCTGAAGTTAATTCGAAGGAACACTCTTCATAGGTTGGTGCCCAAAATCGATGGTATATGTTCTTCGAAAAACCGTAGTTTTCTAATGGCATACCCAAGAAATTGAAATCAAAAACACCGTTTGAGTTCTTGTCATGGAAAAGGCTCACACAATATTTGCCGTCTGGAACATCTTCAAAACTAAGGAAAACGGTTTCCCCTGTCACAGGAACAATTTTGTGGAGATAGGTCTTGTCGACATCTGGGAATCCTTTAGCTGTGTTGTACACACCTACATGCATATTGCCAGTTGCGGGGACAGCGTTATGGATTTCTAGTTGAATCGAGTTTTTTTGGGCTTGAGCCCAAAAAACACATAATAAAAATAGTATGATTGAGAAGTATTTGAACATAATCTATTGATTCGTCTTATAAATGTATAAACCTGTTCAAAAGTTGCAAACGGTAAAGTATTTTTTTGACTTAAAGTCAAAAAAATAAAAAATTATATCACACGTTCTTGTTCGTAAAGAATATATTTGCGTGAAATATGATAATCAAAGAACAAAATTTAAAAAATACATAATAAATGAATTTATTAGTTTGTATCAGTAAAACACCTGAAACGACTGCTAAAATCAACTTTACAGATGGTGGAAAGGCATTCGATTCAGATGGAGTAAATTATATCATGAATCCTTACGATGAGTGGTACGCTTTAGTTCGAGCAATCGAACTAAAAGAGGAAAATGGTGGCGAGGTTACTGTGTTTCACGTAGGTGAGGCAAGCTCTGATATTATTATTCGTAAGGCGTTATCAATTGGTGGAGATAAGGCTGTGCGGGTGAATGCGAATCCCAAAGATTCTTTCTTTGTTGCAAAGCAAATTGCAGAATTTTGTAAAGCAAATCCTCAAGATGTAATCTTTTTTGGAAAAGAGACCATTGATTATAATGGAGCGGAAGTAGGTTCGATTGTTAGTGAAATGCTTGACATTCCTTTCGTTTCTTTTGCTTCAAAGCTTGAGAAAAGTGGAGATGTTTTTACCGCTGAAAGAGACATAGAAGGAGGAGTACAAAGAGTACAAGTAAATGCTCCTTTCGCTATTTCCTCTGCAAAAGGACTAGCCGAGCAACGCATCCCGAATATGAAGTCCATTATGATGTCTAAGCGAAAGCCTGTTGATGTTGTAGAGCCAGTCGATACTGATACTAAAGTAGAAATTGTTCACTACGAAACTCCGCCGGAGAAATCGGGTGTGAAGTTATTCGAAATGGATGACATGTCTACCTTAGTTAAGATTCTAAGAGACGAGGAGAAAGTAATTTAAAAAGGATTAAAAAGAAAAAATATGTCTGTTTTAGTATTTGCAGAAAATTTAAAAGGTGAGTGTAAGAAGGGAGCTTTTGAAGCTCTGACCTATGGTAAAATGATGGCTGATAAACTTGGGATGACCATGTCAGCTGTTACAATAGGGGTAATTAATAACCTTGATGAATTGGCATCATATGGTGCTGAAAAAATTTACCAGATTAATGCTGGTGACGAGGTGGCATTTGATAGTAAGCAATTTGCTAAGGCGATTGCTGATCAGTGTACTTCGATTGGAGCAACTATTTTTGTTGCCGCTCATACTTCGCAAGGGAAGGCTTTAGCTGGAAGACTTTCAGTAAGAATGGATGCTGGTCTAGTGACTGGTGTCAATGGACTGCCACAAGACGGCGACGCATTCGTTGTAAGAAGATCGTTGTTTAGTGGAAAAGCTCTTGCTGATTATGAAGTGAAATCCAACAATAAAGTCCTCACTGTAATTGGAAATACTGTACCTCCCGCTAAATCGGGTGGATCAAGTGAAGTCGTTTCATCAGATATTGCTTTAAGTGAAGCTTCGATGACTGTTTTAGAAACAAGGACTGTAGATGGAGAAGTACCACTGCCTGAGGCGGAGGTTGTTGTCAGTGCTGGGAGAGGGATGAAAGGTCCAGAAAACTGGGGGATTATCGAGGAATTAGCCGCTACAATGGGAGCTACAACTGCATGCTCTAGACCAGTTGCTGATGCAGATTGGAGACCTCATCATGAGCATGTTGGTCAAACCGGAGTAGCTATTCGGCCCAATTTGTATATCGCAATAGGAATATCTGGAGCAATTCAGCACCTTGCAGGAGTTAATAACAGTAAAGTGATTGTCGTAATAAACAAAGACCCTGAAGCGCCTTTCTTTAAGGCGGCAGACTATGGAATTGTAGGCGATCTCTTCGAAGTTGTACCTAAATTAAATGAAGCGTTCAAAGAAATGATGGCCAGCTAGGCTTTTTCGATTCTTTAGTGAAGATATTAAGACTCCATTTTTTACAACAATGCTGTAGAAAATGGAGTTTTTCGTTTAGTGTGTGAAGTTTAGTTTTCTAGATGCGTTAGTGGTACGGATGGATTTTGGTAGAGGTGATAGAGTTGTTTCTTTGGAAATCTATTTCTCGAAACTTAAATACAAATGCTATTTATTTATATATTTACTTGTATACAGTATTGTAAATTCATTCTATTTCAATTTCTTTGTGCGCAACATTGCGCTTCTTATGCGATTTTAATAGAAGCTCAAACTAATTAGTATAATAGTGTGACCACTAAAAATGGTTACAAAGCCAATAAAGTATTGTCTTAAATGAAGAAAGTAGAATTAGATATAGTAGCCTTGTCTCATAGCGTGACGAACTCACATAATTACGCCGTTGTGCTTGGTGAATCAGACGGAAACAGGAGATTGCCCATAATCATAGGAGGTTTTGAAGCTCAAGCTATTGCAGTTGCAATGGAGAAGATGGCTCCAAATCGCCCGTTAACCCATGATTTATTTCGAAATACGCTTGATTCTTTTCAGATTACTTTGAAAGAGATCGTAATCAACAATTTGCTAGATGGAATCTTCTACGCTAGAATGGTTTGTTTGAAGGACGGAGAATTATATGAAATTGATTCTAGGACAAGCGATGCGATTGCTATGGCAGTTCGATTTGAATGCCCTATCTATACGTATGAGTTCATAATGGAGCAAGCAGGTGTAGTATTAGATGAGCAAGAAGCTGCTGCACAAGGAGGAAAGTCAAAAAGGGTAAAAGAGAAGAAATCTGCTGAAGAGTCACAGTCAATAGAGACAATGAGCGTAGAGAATTTGGAAAAACTTTTGACGAAAGTCCTCTCGCAAGAAGATTATGAAAAAGCGGCTAAGATTCGTGACGAAATCAACAATCGAAACGGAATAGATTCAGGCCAGTCCTAATATGGGAGTTATCAATTTAGTTTCAGATACAGTTACAGTACCTTGCCAGGAAATGAGGCAGTTCATGGCGTCTGCACCAGTTGGTGATGACGTATTCGGTGAAGACCCCACAGTAAATGAACTACAGAATTATGCCGCAAATATTTTTGGCAAAGAAGCTGCCTTATTCTGCCCATCTGGGACAATGACAAATCAACTAGCCATTAAATGTCATACACAGGCACTCGATGATCTTATCTGTGATTATTCTAGCCATGTTTATCAATATGAAACTGCTGGATATGCATATCACAGTAGGATAGGGATGAGTCTGATCCACGGAGAACATGGTAAGATCACCGCGAGTCAAGTAGA
>CALBVQ010000206.1 GCA_937969485.1 uncultured Saprospiraceae bacterium
TTGATTTAATAATTCTTGAAAATAAAGTGAAACCTTAAAATAGAATTGGTATAAGAACTTCGTAATGAGAACTGAAATGCCAACGAGATATAAGTTTTCTTGAATGAGGCATAGCCTTGCTACGGTGATTGAGTGAAAAATAACGAAGCGCTATATTTCGCAGATAGTTCAGGATGTAATAAATTTCAATATTGTAGCAGGGAAAAAGCCCATGCACTTTCGTACACAGGCCACAGGTATTGCTTTTGTGAAAGCAAATAATCTTTTGTCTATAGGAGTCCTTGTAATGAAATATACGCGCGCGCTACCACAGCAATGTATTTACGACAAGCATGGCAGGTTAATGTGAATCCTAAAGGTATGTAACCTAAATCTAATTATTTTCATTTCAAGCATTTTTTTACTATGAAATGACATTAGAATGAAATTGTACTAGCAATAGCTAAGCCAGAAAATGGTTTAGTTGCTCACTCGCTTGCTTTCTTCTTCGAGTCCTGTCTTTCTTTTCCTTGATTTTACATTCTTATTTCCAAAACTGTAATTTAAAGCTAAACTAACCCTTCTACTGTCCCAGTTTCCTGCTCCCTCACTCACCAAGCCGTTAAATGCAGAACTTCCTGTCCACCCACTTGTGAAGAAAAGATCACTCGCACTAAGTTTGACATTTAGTTTCTCCTTGAAAAACTTCTTCTGAACACCTATATTCAGTGCCCATTGCGGATTGTATAGAAATACTCCTCCCCATACGCCTGGCCCCGAATAGTACCCTGATAATTCAAAGACGTACTTCTTCGGTAAGGTAAATGTTTGTTGCTGAAAGAAGGAATAAGTGAAGGCTTGGACATCTACTATTCCATCTTCACCGTAATCCGCTTGGTTGTTAATGTATGACGCATTACCATTGACAAACAATGACCACCAGTCATTTATTTGGAAGGGAAGCGAAGTGTTAAAACTATACACATCCTGCGTGGCTAGGTTAGCCCACGTAATAAAGCCTGCTCGAGGATCAATATCATCCGGTCCTATTAGTCTTGTGATTTGATTTAGCGTGCGGCTGTATGCTAACTTGAAATTAAATCGATATAACAGAGTGTATCCTATCTCTGCATTATGTACTATCTCAGGAATAAGAAAAGCGTTCCCTTTGGAGAATGATAATTCACTCATCTGAAGTCTAAATGGATTAAGGACATTATAGTCGGGTCTATTGATTCTCTTTCCGTAATTAATAGATAGGGATTGAACCCTACTTAATTGATATGTCAATCCCACGGTGGGGAAGAAGCTCAAGTAATCTTGATCTACAGGCGGCTCTTGTAGACTTGCGTCAAATGGTGTTAATACGCCTACCGCGTCTGTAAGCTCTGACCTAAGTCCAGATGTTAGACTTAGCTTGTCGTTAATCTTTCTATTGTAGGAAATATATGCCGCATAGACATTTTCCGAATAGTCGAAGTCGTTGCTTCGCTGATTGTTTAGAACATCAACTCCACCTATCTCATTAAAAAATTCAAAAGTATTCGCTGTGCGTACATTACTAAATTTAGCACCTGTGCCAAATGTACCTCCTAATAATGGAAGTTCATAGTCCAATTTCAATGTTGCAATGTCTATAGATACAGGTGTATTGTAGGAGGTGATATTTTGAGAAGTGACCGTTTCTCCATCCGGAGTGTAATAAATATTTGGTTGTTGAAAGTCAGTCACATTATTGTAAGTACCATAGTCAGCATCAATGTTCAATGTTTTTTTACCAGTGTTCCATGCGTAATTTACATTAAAGGTGTTGTTAGCATTTAAGCCCGTTGATGAATTATTGGCTCTTAAAATAGAATCGATAGGTGTGTTAACTCCTAACGAAATGAAACTTTTGTTTCTGCTTTCCGCCCCATTATCACTGCGATTACCAGTGACCAAAAAGCCAATAGTCTGGTTTTTTCCAACAAAGAAATCAGTCCCAAAGCGAAAATTACCAAACAAGAACTCGTTTCTTGTGAAATTTATTTCGTCTACTAGTAACCCATTCTGAAAATTCAAGAAGTCAAGCGTGTTGAATCTTTCACCAGCTCCAGCACCCAAAGTACCAAATACATTCATCTTCTTGTTTCGATAATTTCCAGACAATGACGCACCTGTTGTAAAATATCGACCTTGGGAGCCGTTTAAGTTTGCATTACCATTCGACCCTATGTTCTTGTCACGCTTCATACGGATATCAATGATTCCCGCGTTTCCCTCTGCTTCATACTTCGCTCCTGGATTCGTAATGATATCTATTCTATCGATTTGTTCTGCAGGGATATTTTCTAAGTAGCTGGTCAATGCATCACCCGTCAAGGGCAATCTCTTTCCATCAACATAGATTAGTACACCTGATCTACTCAATACAGAAATATTATTATTGTTATCAACAAGCACTCCAGGCGCTTTTCTCAATAACCCCAACCCATTGTCGCCCGCGCTATTTATCGTACCTTCTACATTGAACACCGTCCGATCTGGCTTTACTTCAATCAAAGATCTTCTTGCTGTTACAGTGGCAGTTTCGAGTTCTACTGCTGCAGACTCAAACTTCAAAGACCCTAGATCACGCGATTGCCCATCTATCAAACTAATATTCGGAATCCTTAGAGTTTCGTATCCTATAAATGTTCCTTCTAAGTAATAAATACCAGCTGGAATATTTCGGAAGGTGAATGTTCCATCATTGCCACTCATTTCCACTTTTACTAGACTGCTGTCCGGAGCGGAATATAGTGCAAGGTTAACAAATTCAAGAGGCACATCTTCAGAATCAAGCAAGGAACCAGTAAGCTCCGCATTTTGGGCCCCAGCCCACAAAAAAGTAAAGCAAGTGAAAAGTATCGTGTATAATTTTTTCATAGAATTTTCCTTTAAAAGGCGACAAGTTAGGCCAAAGTTACACGAATCTCATAGTAGTTATGTCGATCCGGTAACGAATTTCCATTGGTTTCCGACGAATATCCATTGAAGTCCGAC
>CALBVQ010000207.1 GCA_937969485.1 uncultured Saprospiraceae bacterium
ACCATTCTAATTTTGGAATCCCTTATTAAACTAGAGGAAGAAGAAGAAGAAGAAGAAGAAGAAGAAGAAGAAGAAGAAGAAGAAGAAGAAATAATACTCGGCACACCTATGGTTGTCAGCCTTTTCCCCTAAAGTAAGCGAGACCCTAAAACGCAGAAACGACAATAGTCGTCGAGCCTACTTCTTACACAACCTATCGTGCTTTCTTATAAAAGATTGATAACTTAAGCATTATTAAGCTACAGTCTTGGATCGGTAACTTTATAAAATACATCCGTTACAATATTAATGCAGATCACCATTATCGAAGTACTGAGAATACAGCCCAAGATCAATGGTAAATCATAACTTAATAAAGCATTTACAGTCAAAGACCCTAAGCCTTTGTAATTAAACACGGTTTCGACAAAAAAAGCACCAGTCAAAAGACTTGCTAACCACCCAAGAGACGCAGTTCCTATCGGGTTCTTCGCATTTGCTAGAACGTGTCGCCATAGAATTTTGGCGGAAGCCAAACCCTTTGCCTTAGCAGTTTTAACATAAGGCGCAGAAAGGACATCTAGTAAGGAAGACCTTGTAATCTGAGTAATAACCGCCAAGGGCCTAATACCTAAAGCAAAAGCTGGCAAAAGCAAATTCTTCCACACCGTAACGTCATTACCCAATTCATCTAATTCATAAATACTTCCCTGTATATTCAGTCCTGTAAAGGCATGCAAATACCAAGCAAAAAACAAGGCTACTGCCATCGCAACCACATAGCTAGGCAAACTATAGCCCAAAGAACTTACAACTAGCACCGTCTTATCAACCCAAGAACCGTAGTTAAAAGCACTCACGGTTCCGAGAGAAATTCCCAAAATCAACGCAATCACAAACGATGATAACGCTAAAAGAACAGTCAATGGCAAAGCATCACCAATCATTGATGAGACGCTTTTTCCAGTCTGATATGAAGTCCGTAGCCATGGAGTCTTTAGAACCATAGTATTTGTCGAATTAGAATAAATTTCACCATACAAAAAGGGTGCATTTTCTAATTCATTATTTTTCATAAATCTGATGGGAGAAAGATCAAGCAAATACGATGAAAGTTGCTGAGCAAGTGATCTATTCAATCCTAATTCTTCTCTCTTCGATTCCACAGTCTCAAGATCAGCTCGTTGACCAAACGTTAAACGCGCAGGATCAACTTGTCCTAGATAGATTAGTGAACTAATAAACACACATACTAGAACCAACACCAGCAGGCCATAAGCAGCTCTCCAAATGATGTATTTTATGAGGTCCATGTATATATTTCTATTAAATTCATTGTAGAATTAAAGACAATATTATAATTTTCGTACATATTCGCATCGAAATTGATAACCTTATTACAAACCAAATGTTATCATAAATTCAACAAGTACATTAACTATACAATGCAAACAGAATTAGTTTCCTTCGACAAAGTCAGTCAATTTTCACAAAGAGACAAAGCCTATCAACGAGGAGACCAGCGTCTCGCCGAATTCCTTTCTTTTGCATTCGATGAGGATGAACTTGAAAACTTAGTAAATGCTAGGTCAAAATTTGAAGTCAATAGAGAGGTACTTGTAAAAGAACTAACTCGGCAATACCAGGGGACTCCCTTCTTTGACAAACTCTATGGATCCATAAGTGCTTTACGAAATAAATCGACCTTCACAGTAATCACTGCCCATCAGCCTTCTCTGCTCATGGGGCCTTTATATTACGTCTACAAAATCTGCAGTGCCATAAACGTAGCTAGAAAATGGAGTAAAAAGGGCCATACTGTATTGCCTGTCTTCATTCTCGGAGCTGAAGATCACGATTTTGAGGAGATTGACCATTTTACGATTTTCAATAAAGAAATAAAGTGGCAGCGAGAGAAGAAAGGTGCCACTGGGCGAATGACAGTTGAAGGACTAGATGAGGTGGTCAAGTTGACCGAAGAAGTGTTAGGGCAAACGATGCATGCGGAAGATTTAAAACTAAAAATGGCTTACGCCCAAAATAATTCTGCTACTTATGGTGAATTCATGTTCAACTTCATCAATCAGCTCTTTCATGAGCATGGTGTAATAACTGTAAATTTCGATAATAAGGCATTTAAAAATCTTTTTCGCCCACTAATCAAAAAAGAAATTGTAAATCAATTTTCAAAGCCTTTGGTCACATCCACGCAGGGAAAGCTAGAAGAAAAAGGTTTTGGGCAGCAAGCCTTCGTGAGAGATATCAATTTCTTTTACATGACTGCTGGCGCAAGAAGGCGAATAGAAAAAAAAGGTGACAAATATATTGTGCTCAACTCGGATCTATCTTTTAGTGAGTCAGAAATACTTCAAGAGATAGCAGACCATCCTGAAAATTTTAGCCCTAATGTAGTAATGCGTCCACTTATACAAGAGCTGATCATGCCGAATCTGGCTTATATAGGGGGTGGAGGCGAACTTGCCTACTGGATGGAACGCAAATCTCAGTTTGAAGCTGCAAAAGTATTCTTTCCTATGCTAATACGTCGTAAATCTGCCATGTGGATTAATTCGCATAACATTAAGACGCTGAAACAGCTTGAGCTCACTTTCAATGATTTACTGCAAAAGGAAACCCAGCTAATAAGTTCTTTCGCCATTGATAATAGTGAGCATAGTATAGATATACAAAGTGAAATTACAGCCTTAAAACGGATGTATCATTCTCTAGAAAATAAAGCAGGCCCTATAGATAAAACCTTAGTTCCAAAAATTCAAGCTCAACGTGCCAAACATATTAATGAAGTTGAAAAACTTCAAGCAAGGATGATACGGACCCTAAAAGCAAGACAGGAAATACAAATAAACAAGATTTATAAGGTTCGGCAACAACTGTTTCCAAATAATGGATTACAAGAACGAACAACTAATTTCATGCAATTCTATGTTGACCACGGAAATTCGATGATTGAATTTCTAATACAACACTGTGACCCTTTCGTCAAAGAATTACTTGTAATATATGATGACAAATAAATACCTACTCTACCGGTTCCACTAAGGTTTTATTATCAAAGACAGTCAATAAACTTGCGAGCTTTTCCTTAAGTTCAGATCTATCTACTATAAAATCTAAAAAGCCATGTTCGAGTAAAAATTCAGAAGTTTGAAAACCCTCTGGTAGATCCTGCTTGATCGTTTCTTTAATTACCCTAGGTCCGGCAAATCCTATCAATGCATTTGGTTCAGCGAAATTTATATCACCTAACATTGCGAATGAGGCAGATACACCTCCCGTAGTAGGATCAGTCAAGAAGCTAAAATAAGGAATACCCTCCTTAGCCAGTTGCGAAAGTTTTGCCGAAGTCTTTGCCATTTGCATCAAAGAAAATGCGGCCTCCATCATACGAGCACCGCCTGACTTGGAGATTATCATGAAAGGCGTACGATCTTCGCGAGCTAAATCAATTGCTCTAGAGATCCTCTCCCCCACTACACTTCCCATTGATCCGCCAATAAAACTAAAATCCATTGCGGCAATAATTAACGGCTTCCTTGCCACCTTCCCTTTAGCAACTGTAATTGCATCAGTTAAGCCGCTTTTAGCATAAGCAGCCTTTAATCTATCCGGATAAGCTTTCAGGTCATTGAATTCTAATGGATCCTGACTAACAATATTGTCAAAATGAATAGTAAATTGACCATCAAAAATTAGGTCAAAATAATCATGCGACCCTATTCGAGTATGATGATTACAACTAGGACATTTATAAAAATTATCCTTCAATTCCTTAATTGTACTGGTCTCAGAACAGTTTCTACATTTATGCCATAGGCCGTCTGGTGCCTCCTTCTTAAATTTTGTAGCCGTCTGTATACCGTCTTTTAATCTTTTAAACCACCCCATTCTCTTAATTTTCAAATGTAAATGTAAAGAATACACTTAATTATACCAATTTAAATCATTTTTACGTCAACAATAAGTATAAATGATGATAAAATTATGTCTTTTTGGTTATGGAAAAATGGGTAAAATTATTGATGGACTTTCGTCCAAAGAAGGATTCACCACCCACTATATAGTCGCAAGAAAAGAAGATTTTTTGGTAGAGAAATTACTTGAATGTGATGTAGCAATTGACTTCAGCACTCCTGAATCTGCTTTTGAAAATATTGTACATTGCATTAAATCAAAAATTCCAATCGTGAGTGGAACCACTGGTTGGCTAGACAAAATAGACGAGGCAAAAAAACTTTTGGGCGAAAGCCCTCATTCTGCATTCCTTTACGGCAGTAATTTTTCTATAGGAGCAAATCTATTCTTCATGGTAAATAAATACCTGGGAACCCTAATGAAAGACCAACCCTATAATCTTTCACTTACCGAAATACACCACACGACTAAGCTCGATTCACCTAGCGGGACAGCGATTTCAATTGCGAACGATCTACTTGCATTAAACTCCAATAAATTAAAGTGGGTGAATCAAGAAACTACAAATACCGACGAAATTGGTATTATTTCGAAGAGAGAGCATGACGTGAAAGGCACTCATGTTGTTACTTACGATAATGAAGTTGACAGTATATCTATAGAACATAAGGCGAAATCTAGAGAGGGATTTGCATTAGGAGCCTTGAAAGCTGCAGCATGGCTAAAAGATAAACAAGGATATTTTACTGTGCAGGATTTTATAGCTGAGACGTTAAAGCAAGAAAATAAGAATATATAGTAACTTTGACCCACAATGATTAGTCCTAAGTCCATAGAAGAGATCAAGAACGCCATGAGAGTGGAGGAGGTTCTAGGTGAATTCCTAGACCTACGAAGGGCGGGAGTCAATCTCAAAGGGCGTTGCCCATTCCACGACGAAAAAACTCCCTCGTTTGTAGTTTCACCAGCTAAAGGCATATACAAATGTTTTGGATGTGGGATGGCCGGCGATTCGGTTAGATTTCTGATGGATCATGAGAAATTGAGTTACCCTGAGGCACTGAGGTGGATTGCTGAAAAATACAGTATTGAACTAGAGGAAACGGCTGTTAGCTCAGAGGTGCGAGCAGAGTTACAGAAGCAAGATAGTCTCTTCATAATAAATGGATTTGCTCAGAAGACCTATCACGAGCATATGATGGAGTCACAAGATGGACGACTGATCGGCCTCTCTTACTTTAAAGAACGGGGATTTTTAGAAAAGACAGTCAATCAATGGGGCTTAGGATATGCACCTGATGATCGCCATTTCCTCTTCAATGGATTAAAAGAAAACTCATACAATCTAGAACTAGCACACGAACTAGGGCTTTTAAAAAATAATAGAGATTTCTTTTATTCACGGATCATTTTTCCTATTCGCAATCTAAGTGGAAAGGTGATAGGAGTTGGAGCAAGGACTTTATCGTCCGATAAAAAGATCCCTAAATACATTAATTCACCTGAGAGTGAGATTTACAATAAGCGAAAAACACTGTTCGGCCTGTACTTCGCTAAAACTGCCATACGAAAGCAAGATTCGTGCTTTATTGTAGAGGGTTACACCGATGTAATTAGCTTGCACCAAAATGGTGTTGAAAATGTTGTTGCTTCTTCAGGTACATCCCTCACAGTTGAGCAGATTCAACTTATTAA
>CALBVQ010000208.1 GCA_937969485.1 uncultured Saprospiraceae bacterium
ATCAACTTGATGAAGCAATACGGTATAGAAAGGAAGTACTAGAGGCCATAGAAGAAGGAACTAAAAGTATTGGTGATATTAAGAAACTAGTGGCTTATCTAAGAAAAGCTAAAGACTGGGGTAGCTGGGACGTGGGAAACCAGGGAAGAAGAGGTGCTTCATATTATAAAAAGGGAGCTATCGATAATGCGCACAGAGCAGCTCAACAAACGCAACATCAACTAAATCGATTTCAGCAGGAATTGTACGACATAGGAATTAAGTACCAAGAATTTGAAATCAATATTGGTACATTTAATTCTTTCATGGATATCTTTTTTGACAATCTCATAAGCGATTGGGTAATTCAGCAAAAAATCAAACATGCTCTAGGGAATGTAGAGCTTACGAAAGACAAGGTAATTCGACTCATAAGAGACCTTGAAAATAAGATTGGTAAAGTTGAAAAAGACATAAAAGACCTAACATATACTAAAGAGCAATTGCTACTTAAATGATTTACAATACGAGCCGAAGAAAAAGCCGCTAGAAGAATCTTAGTCAGTTGCACCAGAACGATACGAAACAATTTAAATAAGCTTCATTTTTTTTGGGCTTAAAGCCCAAAATTAAAAAGACAAAATAAAACCTTAGGCTGAACTTTTAATCAGTCCATATCCATTAATCAAAGGAAAATTAACTAAAATATGAAGAAATTAGCCCTACACTGGAAGATACTAATAGGAATGTTGCTGGGATTTCTAGTGGGTTTTATATTGACAAAGACTGGAAATGCGGAGTTTGTGAAAGATTGGATTGGTCCTTTTGGGACTATATTCATTCGCTTATTGAAAATGATAGCTATTCCATTGATTATTGCGTCTTTAGTGAAGGGAATCAGCGACCTTGAGGACATTAGTAAATTCTCGCGAATGGGAATAAGAACAATCATCATATATGTTGTCACAACCCTGATAGCAATTACTATAGGTCTTTCACTGGTACACATAATAAAACCTGGAAATAGTGTAACAGAAGAAACTAAAACTGAGTTACTCAAGGAATTCAGTGGAACTGCTGCCGGTAAGATCGAAAAGGCAAAAGCACAGGAAGAAGTAGGTCCGTTGCAGCCTTTAGTAGATATCGTTCCTGATAATGTTTTCAATGCTATGTCTTCTAATGGCCTGATGCTGCAAGTTATTTTCTTTGTTATTTTACTGGGGATATGTATGATCCTTATTGACAAAGAAAAAGCTGCTTCTTTGAAAAGCATTTTTGATGCCTTGAATGATGTGATCATGAAGATGGTTGATATCATCATGCTTTTCGCGCCGATTGGTGTATTTGCATTGATGGCCAACCTAGTCGCAGAAACAACTAAACCTGACTTGCTTATTGCCTTGTTATCTTATGGAGTCACTGTGATAATCGGACTTTTCTTGATGATTGTTTTTTATGTAACGGTTGTCAGCGTCTATACCAAGAAATCTCCCCTATTCTTTTTGAAAGGAATTGCACCTGCACAATTAGTAGCCTTTAGCACGAGTTCAAGTGCCGCAACGCTGCCAGTTACAATGGAACGTGTAGAAGAGCACCTAGGTGTAGATGAAGAGGTAAGTAGTTTCGTGCTACCTGTAGGAGCAACAATTAACATGGATGGAACTTCTCTGTATCAAGCAGTTGCAGCGGTGTTTATATGTCAAGCACTCGGAGTAGAACTTACAATAGGAATGACCGCTACGATATTAGCAACTGCGCTCTTAGCATCAATAGGCTCTGCAGCAGTTCCAGGAGCTGGAGTAATTATGTTAATAATTGTACTAGAATCTATCAATTTTCCGTCGGAATTATTAGGTCTTGGGATAGCAATGATATTGGCAGTTGATAGACCACTTGACATGTGCAGAACAATGGTTAATGTCACTGGAGATGCAACTGTTTCTATGCTTGTAGCTAAATCAATTGACAAGCTAGGTGACCCAGCTCCCAAGGAACTTGATGATCACTATACCTTGTAATAGAATGACAACGCAAGATAGACACTGCGAAATGCCAATCTAAGCGGTATCGATTTTAGCACTCTTGTCGATTAGTCTTGACTATGACTTCATGATGGTCACAAAACGCAGTGCAAAAGTCAAGCAGACAACTTCAAGAGACCTTTAACGAAAGAAACTTTTAGCTTTTCTTCACATAACAAGGCTATACCTTATATTTACGGGCAAATAGTATTTTTATGAAAAAAGTTATCCTGTATGCTTGTATGGTATTAGTTTTCTTTGGTTGCAAAGAGCAATCTCAAGATTTCATGCCTGTTCCAACAGACGAAAACACAATTGTCAAGGAGGACATGGAAAGTCCCCATTTCGCAGCATCGAAGAAAGACTGGAAAAAGAAACTATTCAGAACGCTAGATGGAACAACTTCCGAAGAGATCGAAAGAAAAAACGCCTTTGCAAGATTTAAGGAACACAACACCTCTATCAAAACTAGGTCTCCAATAGAGACAATAGCAGATGGGTTAATTATGGGAGAATGGCTTGAAAAAGGTAGTAGAAACCAAGCCGGAAGTGTGTTCAAAACAGCATATGACGATATTACAGATCAAGTTTTCTTGGTAAGTGCGGGTGGTCAATTATGGAAAGGAGGTCTTGAAGGGCTTTCGTGGGAAATTGTAAATCAGAAAGCACGGTTTCAAGAAAACTTTTTAGAGATTGTCTACAAAGCAGATGAGACGAGAAGAATCGTAGCAATAATCAATAGAATTCCACACTACAGTGATGATGATGGATTGACTTGGACCGCGAATGAAAACATTGCAGAATTCAACATAATCAAAGATGCCTTTATGGTTTTAGATGGTAGTCAGCGAATTTACTTGCTCGCACGAGTACCTGGTGATAACAAAATTAGCGTTTATGAGTCTGCTGATTTAGGAGAAACGTACATAAAAAAATACTCCCTTATAACAAATGACGCGAATCTAGTATCTATGGCTCATGCTAGAAAAACAGATGATTTGTATATCATTGAAAATCTATCTTCTACATCAAGAATCTACAAATTCAGTGAAGATAAGTCGTCTGTTGACCTACTTGAATCGTTCGCAGATGTAAGTTTCGATGGCAGAAGAGCAAAACTTGTTGCTTCGGCAAATGATTTGGGTGAGCCATATTTATACATATTGAGTAATAAGAACGGCATCTCTACATACTTGTCAACAGACGAAGGGACAACGTGGACTCAGCAAGGTATTCTGCCAAGCAGTCCGTGGGGAGTAGGAATATTCGTTAGTAGTGAAAATCCTAATTATCTGATGTACGGCGACATTGAATGTTACCGGAGTTTCGACGGAGGATTGACTTGGGAAGTGATTAATACTTGGGGGGAATACTATAGTGATGTGACAAACAAGTTACACGCTGATATGATGTGGTTCAGTGATTATGTCGATAAGGATACTGATGAGTATTTCATGCTAATAAGTAACCATGGGGGAATTAGCAAGATGTATGATTATGATCAACAACCTACAAATTTCTCATTGATAGGACTTAATGTGTCACAATATTACAGTGTAAGAACTACCCCAGGAACCGAAGAATTCGTATATGCGGGTTCTCAGGATCAGGGATTTCAAAGGGGAAAAGACGTTCCCGATGAGATACTGGACTTAGGTCAAGCAATTTCAGGTGACTACGGACATATTCAGTTTACAACCTCAGGAAAGCTTTGGACAGTATATCCAGGTGGATGGGTGTCTTTCTGGCCAGATCCTGAAAATGCTGGAATTGCTTTGAATTATGAAATAAACTCCGACGATGAAAGTGTGTGGATACCGCCTCTGGCAGTTGCACCCAATGATTACATTGATCAAATCTATATGGCAGGTGGCAACATAAATGGGGGTTCAGGCTCTCATATTGTGAAATTAAATGCAACAGAATCAGAGATACAAGTTTCGCAGCTAGATTTTGATTTCCGTGCTGCTTCTGGAGGTGTAGTATCCTCGATAGCGATTGCGGACGAAGTGGAAGAAAACATTTATGCAGCGACCGACAATGGACAATTCTATTACAGTAATGACTTTGGTGAAACATTTACTAAAGCACAGAATGTTCCTGGTGGGCACTACTTGTATGGTCAAGCAATAATTCCTTCTAAACTAAATTTAAACAAAGTATACACAGGTGGAAACGGCTATAATGGAGTACCTGTGATGCGATCAATAGACGGTGGAAAAACCTTTGAAAATTTTTCTGATGGACTACCTGCGACAGTAGTCTTGGGCATGGCAATGAATGAAGATGAAAGTTTACTTTTCGCTGCGACGACGAGTGGACCATTTGTTTGCGTCCTTTCGGACTATAAATGGTATGACATGAGCGGCGAAGCAGCACCTGACGTGATCTACTGGAGCGTAGAATTAATCAACAATGGTTTAACTGCCCGTTTCGGTACGTATGGTCGTGGAATATGGGACTTCACTATTAGTGAATTCGTAGGAACAGATGAAAATGAAGTTCCTATTTTGGCGGAAGCCAAAATATATCCTAATCCGGCGATTACCAGCTTTGTTGTAGAATGGCCTGCAAATTCCAGTAATGCCTCCCTTTTGTCGATGGATGGTGGGAAAATCAAAGATATTATCATAGACGGAAGACAAACGGAAGTTAACATGGAGAGCTTACCAGCTGGACAATACATATTGAAATTTAATGTTCACGAACAAACACAATCACAAATAATAATTAAACAATAATGAGTAAGATACTAGGAATAGGTTCTAGAATTAAGCACCCTGCGTATGGTCTCGGTGCAATTATTGGCGTAAATGTCGCCGCTTATCGTATATGCTTTATGGAGTACGGGATTAAGAACCTCGGTAAAGATTACGAAGGATTCGAAGTGATTGAAGAAATAGAATACGAGGCAGAGCAAAGTTTTTCTGAGGCGGAAAAGAGCTTAGCTAAGATTTTAAGATTTTGGGGAGCATCGAATGAAATAGTAGAGCTAGGACAAAAATGGGAAAACGGAACCATGTCTCTTCAACCTGAGGACGAAAGTCTGAAACCTAAGGAGATTCCTATTGAAACATTCTTTCATAAGATTGTTATGGTAAGGGACAGATTGAGAGTAATGGAGCAAAGGATAAATTCAAGCGATATTTCCGATGAAGAAAAAGTAAATCTACAGCAATATATTTCAAGAATTTACGGTTCATTGACGACTTTCAATGTACTTTTTAAATACAAGGAAGACCACTTCAAAGGTTCTAAATAATATAATCTTATGAACACATATTCTCGGTTACTCTGCTTTGTAGTTATCCTACTCAGCCTGCATTCGTGTGTTGAAATTACGAATAAATTCGACAAGTTACCTCCGGGAATATGGAGAGCTGAATTGATTTTAGAAAACAAAAACTTCATTCCTGATGAGAAAGATGAGGACGTTCAATTAGGTGTCAACGAACTTGACGACACTAAGCTGCCCTTCAATTTTGAGATCAAGTACGACGATAAAGGAGCAATGGTATTCTATTTCATGAACGGAGAAGAGACCATAGAAGTGACAGAGGTTTTATTCGGTAGAAACAATAAACTTTCTAAAGATAGCTTCCGCGTTTCATTTCCAGAATATGGCTCACATATTTCGGCGATGTACGAGGAAAATGGAATGACGGGAGAATTTGTTATACCAGCAAAGGACAACTATTCAATTCCGTTTACGGCTGTGTATGGTCAGCCGTACCGATTTACCCCATTAAAGAAAACACCGGCATGGGACATGAATGGGAAGTGGGAATGCACTTTCGAGGAAGGTACAGAGGATGAATACAAAGCGATAGGTGAATTCAAACAAGAGGCAAATCACCTCACAGGAACCTTTTTGACAGAGACAGGTGACTATCGTTTTT
>CALBVQ010000209.1 GCA_937969485.1 uncultured Saprospiraceae bacterium
CGAGCTCCCCCTTGCACGAGATAAATATCAACCTCTTTTGCATCAAGTTCGCTGTAATCCTTGGGCAGGATGTATTTTTTGAGCTCAGCTAAACTACCAGCTAGCTCAACACCTGTGGGGCCTCCCCCTACGATAACAATGTCGATAAATGACTGTCTTGCGTCGTAATCAACGACTTGCAAGGCCTTTTCAAAGTCTGTCAAGATTTGATTTCGGATATCGAGAGCTTCTCCTACTGTCTTTAGACCATAAGTATTTGATTCAATCTTTTCATTTCCAAAATAGTTAGTGACCGCTCCTGTTGAAATAACAAGGTAATCGTAATGTACGTCACCTTGATTGGTATAGACGATATTCCGTTCTCGATCGATTGATTCCATTTCCGCCACTCTAATAAAGACATTCTTTGCATTTTGGAAGGTCTTTCTTAGAGGAAAAGAAATCGAACTGGGTTCAAGACCAGCCATAGCAACCTGATAGAATAAAGGTTGGAATTGATGAAAATTATGCTTATCAAAAATCACAATTTGATATGGCTTGTTTGCCATTTTCCTCGCAAAAGTCAAGCCAGCAAATCCAGCACCAATGACTACTATTCTCGGTAAATCAGTTTCTGGTAAATTAAGCGTTAATTCCACGTTCTATCTTTCCGTATTTAACTGCACGATGTGCAAGATTGTTTGCGTCGCCTTTTCCATGTCTTGGACACTCGTCCACTCGTGTCGCGAATGTATCGCCTGTTGTCCAGCAAACAAATTGGGACAAGGAAGTCCTTTAAAACTCAGAACTGCTCCATCAGTACCTCCTCGAATAGGAACTTCATTGGGTGTAACCCCCACCCTTTTCATCGCTTCAAGAGCTAAGTCACTAATATGTGGATTCTTAGCCACTACATCATGCATATTTCTATATTGCTCTTTAACCTCCAAGTCAAATTTTGAACCAGGATAATTCGCCACAGCATTCTCTGCAATCTTTCTCAAAAGATCAGCTTTTACTGCAAGTCCTGCAGTATCAAAATCTCGAATAATAAATTTGATCGTTGTTGTTTCTAGACCACCTTCTATATGACTAGGATGAATAAACCCTTCCATTCCACTAGTCGTTTCAGGAGACAATTCTTCTTTTGGTAAAGCAGCTATGATTTCAGCTGCAATCTTCATCGCATGTTGCATCTTACCTTTGGCATATCCAGGATGCGCACTGACACCAGTAACCGTAAGAACTGCACCATCAGCTGAAAAATTCTGATTTGAAAAAGCACCTAAGCCTCCTCCATCAAGCGTATAGCCAAAGCTTGCCGGGATCAAATCAGTATCAACCTTTACTACTCCCCTTCCTATTTCTTCATCTGTTGTAAACAATGCAGTTACATCTCCATGCTTAATTGAATCACCTGCTTGTACAAGCTGATGCATTGCATCCATTATTATCGCAACTCCACTCTTATCATCTGAACCAAGCAAGGTTAAACCACTTGCAGTAATGAGATCATGACCAATTTTGGTCAATAACTTAGGATATCTTTCTGTTGTTAATACTTGACTTGTATCATCCGGTAGCACGATATCATTTCCTTGATAATTTTCGTGGACTATAGGCTTGACATTTTTTCCTGTCACATCAGGCGCAGTGTCTACATGCGAACAGAAAAAAATACCATCAACTTCTTTATCAATATTGGAAGGTATCGTTGCATAGACGTAGCCATACTCATTTGTAAAGGCATTCTCCACACCCATAGCCTTGAGCTCTTCTACCAAAATTGCCGATAAATCTTTTTGTTTCTCTGACGAAGGAATCGTCGATGAAAACGGATCCGCTTCAGTATCTATTTGCACATATTTCAGAAATCTTTCCTTAATTGTATGGTTCAGTTTCATATCGTTCGTTATCTTGTTCAACTACTCTTAAATTTTTTGTTATTCTAATTTAAGTTCACAGCAGTGTGCTTCTAAATTAGAAAGGTATTTGGATACGAAGAAAGAACAAAAACTACAATAAGTCTCAATTTCAAGTGAAATTTTACACATTTGTCACAATTACTCAATTTTAACCTTGCAACTAAAGCCTTTCTCTTCTGCATAAACTTGATCATTATACATTGATTCTGCAAGTACCTTAGGATGATAATATGTTCCTCCGTAGGTGGCCTTCAATTTTATTGCTACCGTAACTTCACCCCTTCCTTCCAAACTGAAGAAACTATGAACTTTACTATCTCTGATATCTTGGTAGTCTAATCCATTATTTGACGCATCTCCAAATTCACTCAATCTTTCATTTACAATCTCCCATCCTGAAGGAACCGCCTGCCTTAGGGCGAGATTATCTAAGTTAGGCCCCACAGCTCCCATTCTTTTTACCGTAGTTATCATTTGAAAGTCAGTACCTTGAGCAAGTTCAGTTACCTCGATTTTCTTTCCATTTTCGTCGGTATATTTAGTGGATATTGAAATAGAAACAGATTCTGCTGTTTCAGTCCCTAGGTCTTCCTTAGCTCGTCTTACTACTTCCACAAAAACGCCATGAGTAGATTTATTCTTCACCTGCACAGTCTTATTCGCACTCAACTTATCTTCGACAAATAACTGCCCAGTTTCAGATGTCAGATTAACAGTATTTGAACCATCACTGAATTCTACATTGAGGCTTTTAGCAAAGCCATTCTTGGTACTTACCATTGCAATCGCACGCAACACAAAAACACTAGTATGGGTCGACATATATCGATTTCTTTTCAGTTCATCGTTCAAGTTGATCATCGCCTTTGCCACTTCATCGCTTTTCCCTAACTTCTCGTACAACAAAATATGAATAGCGATATTCCTCAATTTCGAACCATAAGAATAGTAGTAATTTAGTTTTTCTTGCTTTGAGGGATCAAGTCCCGCGTAGATCTCTTCCGCGATGTCAATTCTGCCCGCTTCGGCGTACGCGCCAGCAAGTAACAAACCACTGTCGTATTTCAAAT
>CALBVQ010000210.1 GCA_937969485.1 uncultured Saprospiraceae bacterium
TGTCCACAAGCAAGATCAAAGGTTTCTTGGCATACCTAATTACACCTACAACAATGCCATGTTATTGCAATAGCGAAAGTATTCTTCAAAACCTATTCTATAGCAGGACGATAACCTAATGCATTGTCCTGTTTAATACCAATTCTGTTTTAGAATTTCGCATATTTTCAAGTTTATAAAAGCAATTACTTCGTTAGAAATACTCATGATAGCTAAGGCTATCCTTGCGTTTTCTGCCTTGTGCTTGATTTAATAATTCTTGAAAATAAAGTGAAACCGTAAAACAGAATTGGTAAAAAAGGTACTACTTCTAAGCGGTTATTAACTCTTTCTCCTGTTTTTCTTCGCTATTCCATCGAGAAGTATAGCTTTGTAGTCACAAAATGGAGCTATAATGAGCAAAAAGATAAAAAAGAGTGCAGCGCTGGAATATCACGAACTTCCAACGCCAGGAAAAATAGAAGTGGTACCAACTACAAAATATGCTACTCAAAGAGATCTCTCATTAGCCTATTCACCTGGAGTTGCTGAACCTTGCCTTGAAATTGCAAAAGATAAATCACAAGTTTACAAATACACTGCCAAAGGAAATCTCGTTGCAGTAATCTCAAATGGAACAGCCGTGCTGGGTCTTGGGAATATAGGGCCAGAGGCCTCAAAGCCTGTGATGGAGGGCAAAGGGCTTCTATTTAAAATCTTTGCAGATATAGATGTCTTTGACATAGAGGTTAATACCGAGAACGTTGAAGATTTTATACAGACGGTCAAGATGATTGCCCCTACCTTTGGAGGAATTAATCTAGAAGATATCAAAGCTCCTGAAGCTTTTGAAATAGAACGCAGACTTAAA
The DNA here is from genome assembly GCA_937969485.1 of uncultured Saprospiraceae bacterium. Classification (GTDB taxonomy): domain Bacteria; phylum Bacteroidota; class Bacteroidia; order Chitinophagales; family Saprospiraceae; genus JAHDFB01. Next base: position 851 of record CALBVQ010000210.1, read on the forward strand.
GAGGAGTTAGATATACCTGTCATGCATGACGATCAACATGGAACGGCCATCATTTCAGGAGCAGCATTAATAAATGCCCTAGAACTTTCAGGAAAGAAGATAGAGGATGTAAGACTGGTAGTAAGTGGAGCTGGAGCAGCTGCTATCTCGTGTACTAAAATGTACTGTGCCCTAGGAGCAAACAAGTCAAACATAGTCATGCTAGACTCTAAGGGTGTGATCAGGAAAGATCGACCGAATCTTAACCAACAAAAAGCAGAATTTGCTAGTGATAGGAATATCACCACACTCGAAGAAGCTATGCAAGATGCTGATGTATTTATTGGACTTTCGATGGGTAATATCGTAACACAGGATATGCTAAAAAGCATGACAGAAAACCCAATCGTTTTTGCAATGGCTAATCCCACCCCTGAGATTTCATACCAACAAGCGATCGAAGCAAGGCAAGACATTATCATGGCAACAGGTAGAAGTGACAATCCCAATCAAGTAAACAATGTACTGGGATTCCCTTTCATCTTTCGTGGAGCATTGGACGTGAGAGCATCGGAGATTAATGAGGAAATGAAAAAAGCAGCGGTACTTGCTTTAGCTAAACTCGCAAAAGAGCCAGTACCCGAGCAAGTGAACCTAGCATACAATGAAACCCACTTGACCTTCGGAACAGACTACATTATTCCTAAACCATTTGATCCGCGACTTATCGCAGTCGTTCCTCCAGCAGTTGCTAAAGCAGCTATGGAAAGCGGAGTAGCAAAAGAACCAATTACAGACTGGGAAGGATATAAAGATAAGTTACTGAATAGAATGGGTTCGGACAACAAGATGGTCCGCTTGCTAAGAAACAGAGCTAAAACAAACCCACAAAGAGTAGTATTCGCAGAAGCTGAGCAGATCTCTGTTCTTAAAGCTGCCCAGATTGCATGGGAGGAAGGTTTCGCAATTCCCATATTGCTGGGGAGAAGAGATACAATCGAAAACTTAATGAGTGAGATAGGATTCGATGCCGAGGTTACCATCATAGATCCGAAATCTGACGAGTCTATTGACAAAAACAAGGAATATGCAGAAATATATTGGAAGCAAAGAGCTCGTAGAGGAATTACCAAATTAGCAGCTACAAAATTAATGCGTCAACGAAACTACCATGCAGCTATGATGGTCAATGAAGGAAACGCTGATGCACTAATTTCTGGATACTCACAAAGCTATCCTTCTGTGGTAAAACCGATTATGGAAACGATAGGAATGGCAGCAAATGCTTCAAGAATTGCTACAACTAATTTAATAATCACTGATAACGGACCATTATTTCTAAGTGATACTGCGATCAACATTAATCCTACTGCAGAAGAGTTAATTCACATTACACTCATGACTGCAAAAACCCTGAAGACAATGGGAATTGAACCGATCATTGCTATTGTGTCACATTCAAACTTTGGCTCTGCTAAAAGTGAAAGTTCACGAAAAATCAGAAAAGCTGTAGCGTATTTACATGAAAACCACGCTGAGTTAGTGGTAGATGGAGAATTACAAACCGATTTTGCACTCAATAGAAAAATGAGAAACGATCAATTCCCATTCTCGAAACTCAAGGATAAAAAAGTTAACGCCCTTATTTTTCCAAACTTAGATTCAGCCAATATCACTTATAAACTCTTGAAGGAAGTTAACAAAGCCGACTCTATTGGCCCAATAATGATGGGGTTAAAAAAGCCTGCACACATCCTTCAATTAGATGCCAGTGTGGATGAAATTGTGAATATGACTGCTGTGGCAGTTGTTGATGCTCAAGTCAAGAAGAAAAAGATACGCAAATCGAAATAAACTTTTAAGTATCCTGTCGGAATCTACATTAAGATATCTATTACGAAAATCTAATTCATTATTCGGGTTAAAAAAATTAGAAAACTCGTCTTGATGACCCAAGATATCTTCCTCCTTCTTCTGACACGCACAATTAACTTGCAAGCAATAACAACCACGATTATGAACGCAGGTATAGCGAATGCAAAGTGGTGGGCGTGAAATATGCCTGGTACTATTCAAATTCAAAAACAGGAAAATTCTCTACTTTCCGTAAGCTATCAAAATTACATTTCAACGTACAGGAGTAGCTAGAAATATCAAAATCTACGCTCCATTTTCCTCCATCTTCGAAAGTTCCTGATGCTATGTAGCCGGAATTAATTGCGGGCTTTTCTAGCTTATCAATAATTAACCCAAATGCTGGCTTATAATCTGCATATTCATACTGCACCTCATACTTCTCCCGCAGGAATTTCAGGAATTCAAGTGTCTTCTCCGTTCTAGAGTAACCTATCAACAAACTTGTATTCTTTGCTGTATGTACTCCAGCAAAACCAAACAATTCCGCGTTGACTTGCATCCATATTTCACCTGACACCTCTGCCCCACCCAATTCAGAAACCATCCGTAGCTGCAACTCACCATCATCCCTTAATTGAACAAGATGAATATCAGTCTTAATCTCAAGCATATTCCCATTAAGAGAGACTGTTGTGTTTCTATCTTCAGCGCGATTCAAGCTGCTCATCAAGATCTTTGGTTTTTCTTCAATTGCATCAAGTGATTTATGCAACCCTCTATTTTTTCCTTTGCTTATCATCAGCTCTTTCACAACTTTCAACACCCCCAAAAAAGCCAACAAAATCAGTATACCATAAAGCATCCTCACTATTTTTAGTGGTAAAAAATAATTACTTTACATCGAAAATAGCATTTATTCCTTTTTTAACGTAATATCGCTTTTTATTATCAACCTGTTTTGAAAGCAATAATTAATCTATATATCTATAGTTCAGTGCATATCGCACTTTGCGCGGCTGCCTTTACTGTATCTAGCTATCTGATAGCAGGTCAGCCCATAGATTACATTTACACTTTATTTATAACCGCAAGCACCTGGCTTCTCTATTCCCTACATAGAATCATAGGAATTAATAAAGTGGACGCATCTCTTAGCGACGATAGATTTACACTTATCAGAAAATATCGGACACACTTAAAAATCTATGCGACCATTGCCGCAGTAGGAAGTCTTGTTCTATATTTCTTTCTCCCCAACAGTACGAAAATTCTTCTGATCTTACCTTCGTTACTCTCGATTCTGTACGTGATCCCCATCTTCACAAAATCAAAGCGTCTTAGAGATTTTGACTATATCAAGATCTTTCTCGTAGCAATCTGCTGGGCATTATTATGTGCCTACATTCCGCTGGCAAATTTGGGTTTAACCCAAAAAGAATTACTACTAATTACAATCGAAAAATCACTTTTCATTTTCGCCATTACACTTCCTTTTGACTTTAGGGATATAAGGGTGGATCGTATTTCAAACGTAAAAACTTTAGCTCATGTCCTCAGAAAACATATGGATATGGCAATCACAGTAGTTTTTCTGCTTGCTCTGCTTTTCATGTTTGTAAACACTATTTATGGACTTTCGTCCAAAATCTACTTTGGTGTGTTGTATGCTGTGTTGTTAGCAATTTGCTTGAGGTTTTATAAAAAAGAAGACGATCTGTACATCAGTGGAATCATAGATGCAACAATGCTCCTATATGGTTTATTTACCTACGTTCTTTATCTATATATCGCTCACTAATAAATTGCAGCCCCGAATTTCAGCCGCGTCTACTCTACCTAGCAATTCGAAATTTCCTGAACCATGCACTATTCCTAAATCCTGAGTTTCAATAAAAGAACAACTGTCAATATTAGCAAGGTCAATAACATTAATGATGCCTGACTTTCCAGCATCAACACTCGTAAGAGGATCGGTAATATCCTTGCATACCACACGCATAGAAGTAGCTGAATGAAAGATCCCAGCCCCTAAAGAATAAGCTTGAGACAGTAATTCAGTCATCCCGTACTCGCTGTGTATTTCCTTCACGCCTAAACCTTCCTTTAACTCTTTATGAAATGCTTTCTTGGGTATTTCCTTTCCTCGCCCTTTCATCCCTCCTGTTTCCATGACAACGACACCACTTAAATCTATCTTCCGATCTGCTAATTGTAATAAGGCAAAACTAACTCCAAGTAAAAGAACCTTAGTGTTGCTATCTTTTGCGATGGCAATTGTTCGCAACAGATGATCGAAATCATCAAGATAAAAACCTCCTAAACTACTGCCTGACTTTTCAATGAAGTACTGAGTCATGGCAATTAGTGAAGAATCACCTCTTTCCAAGTAACCAGGAAGTAAGGCACATACGGTCCAGTCTTCAATCGATCCATAAAATTCCTCAAAGGTCTGAAGGGCATTTTCTAAGTAAAATGAATTGTCAATCACATGATGCTCGCTTCTCACTGACCCTGTGGTTGCACTACTTCTGTATACATGAGAAGCAGGATAATTTCCAGAAACTACCTTGAATCTCTTAAAAAAAGAAACGGGTAAGAACGGAATTTCTTCTATATTCTTTGGGCGAAAGCCCTCCCCTTTCAACGTCCTTACGAATGAACGATAAATCTCATTTTCTATAACTTGATACGAGAATACTTCAAAGGCAAGCTCTACGAAATCTTGCTTTTCTAGACATTTAACCTTGTTCTTCAAAAATTCTCTGCTCTTCACAGTAACAAATGTAGAAATTTTGCGTTTTTTACAGTAATATGCGTAGCCCTAGTTTGAATTTATTATTTGCCTTGTGCCTTGGTCTGATTTTTCATGCCTGTGTAGCTGCTCCTGACTTTCCGGATGAGCCTGTTCTTACTTTCGCAGGAGTGAGTCGATCGATGATGGATCAAGGATCTCTAAATCAAGACAGTATTGTGGTCTTTTTTACATTTACAGACGGGGACGGTGATTTAGGAATTCCACCTGAAGAAAGGACTGGACAGTCCTTTGACCTTTTGGTTGTTGATACAAGAACCAATAATATTCAAGATAAATTTTTTCTTCCTTATGTACCACCAAAAGGTGCAACTAATGGCATCAGCGGAAATGGAAGAGTTGTTCTTTTCTCAACGTGCTGTATTTATGATGATGGCACACCTCCTTGCACAATTCCGCCAGAATTTACTACGCAAGATATAGAATATGAGATCTATGTTATTGATAGGTCAGGTAACGAAAGTAACAGAATCTCGACTGGTCCTATTACTCTCGTGTGTAATTAATTTTTCTAGAAGTTGTAACTTCTACCCTAAAGCAGCTTTTGCCGCTTCAACCGTCTTCTTAGCATTTCCAACAAATGAAGTTCCATCTATGATCACAATCGGTCTTTTTAAGAATGTATATTCTGCAAGGATATGTTCTTTCCATTGCTTTTCAGACAATGTTTCGTTGTTAAGGCCCATGGCTCGGTACTTCATAGCGCGCTTGTTGAAAAGACCTTCGTAAGAACCATGTTCAGTCTTGAGTGCGTCCAAAGCCTCTTCCGTTATGTGCTGCTGCTTTATATCTACTAGGTCAAAGTGCTGCTCGCCGAGCTCCTTTATAATCCTTTGACACGTGCTACATGAGCTTAAATGGTAAATTTTATTTTTGGACATCGGATAGTTAGTTTAAATTTACTTTTTGAATATAAGGCAAAATGCCTGTTGAGCTTTATAAAATTAATATACTCGTAACTAGAGAATACCCAAAAAGTTGAAGAATGACAGAATATTTGTAATTTAAAGCTGATAAATATCCATAAGAACGTATTTTCGAGCACTTTTAGGAATTTATGAGCTTTTTTTTATGCAATCCAATTATGCTCATACTACATCTGTCTATAACATATTAAATTAAACTGGAGAAAAGAAATAAGATTCAAAGTTCCAGCCCTAGAAAAAAGAAAATAAGAAATGGAAAATAACATTACTGAATCGGAATTAATCTTAAATGATAGAGGAGCAGTTTATCACTTAAATTTATTACCGGAAGAGATAGGAGAATATATCATTACTGTGGGTGATCCTCAGCGGGTCAAAAAAGTAAGTCAATACTTTGACACAATAGATATCAAAAGAAAGAAGCGAGAATTCAAGACGCACACGGGAACATTGAACGGCAAGAGAGTTTCGGTAATTAGTACAGGGATCGGCACCGACAATATTGATATAGTGCTTAATGAGCTTGACGCACTAGTTAATATGAATCTTAATACGAAACGAGAAAAAAAGAAAAAGACAGTATTGAAATTCATCAGGATAGGGACATCAGGTGCTTTAAATCCATCGATAGCCGTTGATTCTTTTGTGGTAAATACAGCTGCGATAGGAATAGATGGATTAGGAGCATTTTACGGTATCAAAGACAAGAAATTAAACAAAGCTATCCCTAGTACTTTACTTCCATTATATAGTGCAAATGCAAACAATGAACTACTTGAATCAATAGGTCACAGGATGGTAAAAGGAGTAGCAATCACCGCTGGCGGTTTTTACGCACCTCAAGGCAGATCGATACGTTATAAGGCAAATCACACAGAATTTATCAAGGAATTGAAAAATCATTCGATTGATGGAGTTGCTGTTTCAAATATGGAAATGGAAACTGCTGGCATCTATTTACTAGCTAATGTCCTTGGACATCAAGCTTTATCGTGCAATGCCATTTTAGCAAATCGGGAAAATGGAACATTCAGTAAATACCCCAATGAAACAGTCGATAAGTTGATAAGAACTGTAATCCAAGAGATTTCTACTTTGTAGCATATCACTTCCCTAATTAGCTAAGACCA
>CALBVQ010000211.1 GCA_937969485.1 uncultured Saprospiraceae bacterium
AATTCTTGAAAATAAAGTGAAACCTTAAAACAGAATTGGTATGAAATGTAGAATATTTCCTGCATTCGCTTTGTGTTTCAACCCGAATTATGCTTTAGGTTTACGTCATGAGAGCTTAAATTACAAAGGGAATGTAGTTCAATAGTTCTTTTGAAGCGCAGACGTGGTCATCATAACGGTAAGCATCAAAAGACAGCTGGACGTTCCCATTATCGATGCAGTGAGAGCTCGCAACAGATGTCTTAATGCATATTTCGCGTTAAATTCTCCGCCTTATTGATACATCGCATCTTACCCTTTTGGCGCAAGCCAATATAAGACTACACTCTCTATAAAACAAAGGACTGATAGTACAAATGCGTGCTATCAGTCCTGTCTATTACTTTTAGCTATCATGCCAAATATTGACATTTCAAGCGAATAATTCTACTCAGCAAGCTTGAGCCCTATTTCAAGATTACTATCTTTTCTATAATTTTCTCACCTGTTTTTCGATCTTTGATTTCAAGTAGGAAGATTCCGGCTGACATTGTAGCTACTTCCAATTGATTCCTGTTAATTGATGCTTGTATTAGCTTACCTTCCAAATCATAAATACTAGCCTCGAAATCAAATTGACCGTCGATTTCAATATTAATAATATCCGTCGTAGGATTTGGATATATTTTGATTGTTGTATTTGCAAGGTCATGAGTTGCTGTAATCAAATCCTCTCCATCACAATCCTCATCAATTCCATTATCTGGAATCTCTGTTGCGTCAGGATTAATATCTGGATTCATGTCATCGCAATCATCAGCTAAAAGAAATCCGTCTTGATCTAAATCGTCGTCCAATGTGGATTCATCACAATCGTCATCTATCCCGTTGTATGGTTCTTCCGCTTGGTCAGAATTAACGTCGGCGTTATTGTCATCGCAATCCTCCGCTAGAGGGAATCCGTCTTGATCCAGATCGTCGTCAAAAGTCGCTTCGTCACAGTCATCGTCGATGCCGTTGTAAGGCACTTCCATTTGTCCAGGATTGATGTCTGAGTTGTTGTCGTCACAATCTTCTGCTAGAGGAAATCCATCCTGATCAAAATCGTCGTCCAACGTGGCTTCGTCGCAATCGTCGTCTAGGCCGTTGTAAGGGATCTCCACTTGGTCAGAATTGACATCGGCATTGTTATCGTCACAATCTTCCGCTACTGGGAATCCATCTTGATCCAAATCGTCATCTAATGTTGCCTCGTCACAATCATCGTCGATACCATTGTAAGGCACCTCCATTTGTCCAGGATTAATATCCGAGTTGTTATCGTCGCAATCTTCCGCAACAGGGAAACCATCCTGATCTAAGTCATCGTCAAATGTTGCCTCATCACAGTCATCATCGATTCCGTTATATGGGATCTCCATTTGACCAGGATTAATGTCTGCGTTTTCATCGTCGCAGTCTTCCGCATTTGTGTAACCGTCCTGATCTTGATCATCGTCTAATGTCGCTTCATCGCAGTCATCGTCAATTCCGTTATAAGGGATCTCCGGCTGATCCGGATTAATATCTGCATTATTATCATCGCAATCTTCTGCGAGAGGAAATCCGTCCTGATCCAGGTCATCATCCAACGTTGCTTCATCACAATCATCGTCTAGGCCATTGTACGGAATCTCCATTTGGTCAGAGTTTACATCTGCGTTATTATCGTCACAATCTTCCGCTACTGGGAATCCATCCTGATCCACATCGTCGTCAAAAGTAGTTGGATCACAGTCATCATCGATTCCATTGTATGGTATCTCCATTTGGCCAGGATTAATGTCTGCGTTTTCGTCGTCACAGTCATCATCATTCGAGTAACCGTCCTGATCTTGATCGTCATCCAGAGTAGCGTCATTACAATCATCGTCGATTCCGTTATATGGGATCTCTGGCTGGCCAGGGTTTATGTCTCCATTAGTATCATCACAATCTTCTGAAAGAGGAAATCCATCCATATCTAAATCGTCGTCTAAAGTAGCTGCATCACAATCATCGTCAAGTCCATTATACGGAATTTCCATTTGATCAGGATTAACTTGATCGTTAAAGTCATCACAATCATCAGCAACTAGGAATCCATCTTGATCAATATCATCATCCAAGGTATTAGGATCACAGTCGTCATCCACTCCGTTATATGGTATTTCCGGCTGGACAGGATTTATGTTTTCGTTATTATCATCGCAGTCAAATAAGAGCGGGAATCCATCTTGATCCAAATCATCATCCAACGTGAATTCATTGCAATCATCATCAATTCCATTATATGGTATCTCCGGTTGGTCTGGGTTAATTTCGTCATTAGTGTCATCACAGTCAAGAGCTGATGCAAATCCGTCCTGATCCAGATCATCGTCTAAAGTAGCCGCATTACAGTCATCGTCAATTCCGTTGTAAGGGATCTCAGGCTGGTCTGGATTAACTTGATCATTGGTGTCATCGCAGTCATCAGCTAGCACAAAACCATCTTCATCTAAATCATCGTCCAAGGTATTCGGATCACAATCGTCATCAAGTCCATTGTAAGGGACCTCTGGTTGGTCGGGATTTACTTGATCATTATTATCATCACAGTCCACATCTGCATAAAAACCATCTCCGTCAGAGTCTACATAACCATCCAAATTAAATTTGAAAATATCAGTCTCATATATTGAAAAACTTGTACCATTAATAATATAAACCTCTCCATCAATGACGAAAGAAGCAGGTGCCCAGCGAGAACCTTCAGGATGGGCAGGCCATTCTTCCCAGCTATCTGAATCTGGGTCATAAGCCCAAAATTCTCCTGTATCCATACTGTTGTGGTCGCTTCCGTCACCACTCAGCGCAAATCCCTTTCCATTGTAGGAAAATTGAGTCCCAGCAACTCGTCCTTCTGCAGGTAATGATGCCACTTGAAGCCAAGTCTCTGCCGCAATATCATAACGAAACCAATTATTGAAAATACCATTTCCATGTCCAAAGCCCGTATATACGTAGTCACCAATACCAAATTGGTATGGATGATGTCGCACCGCAGATGGCAGATCGTCTTTTTGAGACCAAGAATTTGATGCAATATCATACTCCCACCAGTCTTTCTGATTCCCAGTTGAAGTACCTCCTAATCCTACCATCACTTTACCATTATGAGCAATCATAGCAGGGTGTATCCTTGCCTGACAAGGGCAAGAGGCCAATTCCGTCCAGCTCATATCCGTAGGATCAAAAACCCAAAGATCATTTAATGCATTGTTCCCATCATTTCCAAATCCAAAGTAGGCCTTACCATCCCAGGTGTCACCAATCGCAAATCCTCTTGCTGCTCCTGGAAAAGGGGTAAGCTCTGTCCAAGTGTCACTCACAGGATCATATTCATAAAAATCATCTCGTACTCCTGAAGGTGAGCTACCACTAACTAGATATCCCATACCATCAAAACTAAAGCCAAAGGAATGGTGAGTCGCGTTAAAATCGGAAGGTAAAGATGACACTTGTACCCATTCTTGTGCTTGCAATTGAAAACACATACACAATAACAACAAATAAATTATTTTCTGGAGAAGATGATTTGTTATTGCATGTGCAGCGTTGATGACTTTTCTCATAATCTTGTACTATTTTATATGTTCTGTAAACCCATTTGATCCCCTTATTTATCAATCACTCCAAGTTCTTTTTCCGAATTATGGAGAAAGGGAAATCTCAGGTACTAAGGTAAGAATTTTCCCTGTATTCTGCGAATAGTTTTTTTTTATATGGCTTCCGCCAAAAGTCTATCCTACAGAAATGAGAGAATAGGATTATGTAGGTGAGGGTTACTAGGGCTCTTTGATCACAAGAGAGGGAAGGATTACCATCTTGCTCGCCTGTAATGGCCGCGATTTTTTGCGCAACTATCGACGAATAGCACCACAGGATAACTTGATTATATAGCCAGTATATACCTCAAGTTTTGTTACATCTCTTCGTATTACTCGTCTTTCTTAACAATGTGAATATCATCAATACACACATTCTCTAAATTAGTCCATAAGTCAAGTTCTAGTGGACTCGCGGTGATAGTAGCTATTTGGAAAGAATACAATTTCCAATCTTCGTCTACTACCCTATTTTCATTAGTTTCATGAAAACCTTCATACAAGTAATCTAGCCATTCGCCATCCTGCATAACAATCATACGAACCAGCGGGCCATTGCTTAAATCTGAAGTACCACTATATCTCATCCAAAATCTTACTTTATAAATTGTTGCAGCTTCTATACCATTCACAAATCCTTCAATTTGAATACCTGGGATATTAAATTCATTTTCAATAAATGGAACTGATATTCTTAAGGAGCTAGTTTCATTGTAACTGCAATCTTCTGTAATTTCAACTGTGCCAACATTTTGGTTTGCAACATCCCAATTTTCCACGAAGCAAGCAGTAGACTCAAAATCTCCGCATACAATAGTCTCAAAATCAACTACTTCATTAAATTCAAGATCTAGAATTTGTACTTTGGAAGCTTGAAGGTTTCTCTTTTCTGAAAATTCATCAATTTTGCTAATGACTTGATCATCCTGATAATTAAGTCCTTGAAAATCGTACTCCACTAGTTCATTCGAAATAACTCTTATTTCACTTTGCAGGTCTAAAATTTCAGCCTTTAGCAAATCAATTTGGTCATTGCCACAAGAAAATAAGCAACATAAAATTAAGGTAGAAAATAATAAGTGTTTCATCTATGTATTCTTTTTCACGCTAATTTAACTAAAATATCTTACAAATTATCTAAAGACTAGCAAGAATCAGAGAAACTCACGATCATCTTCCTTGAGTAAGCTCCATAGTCTACTATATATTCATTAACTCGCCTTGATACTGGCGTTTTTCTCAGATTTATTTTACTCGATTTAACCCGAATTATGCACTAGGTTTTCGTCATGAGAGCTTATACCAATTCTGTTTTAGAATTTCGCATATTTTCAGGTTTATAACAGCAATTACTTCGTTAGAAATACTCATGATAGCTAAGGCTATCCTTGCGTTTTCTGCCTTGTACTTGATTTAATAATTCTTGAAAATAAAGTGAAACCTTAATACAAAATTGGTATTGAACCCAAATTATCAATTGGAAAATTTATTACGTCTTGAACTTCCTGCGAAATATAACACTTCGCTCATTTTCACTCAGTCATCATAGCGATTCTAATCCTCATTCATGAAAACTCATATTTCATTGGTAATTCAAGCCTCATTACTACCTTCCAATTAATAAATTGCGTTGAAATGCAAAGAGAATGGGAGCTCAACATTTTTTTTGAAGCACAGCCGCGGTCACCCTCACGGTGAGCATCGAACGAGCAGGACGTTCCCATTATCGAGGCAGTTTAACCTCATAATAAATATCTTAATTCATATTTTGTGGTAAACTACAATGCAGTAGTATTTGCTAAGAAATAAAAAATCAGGCAAAAGCTAAGATACAGTTTAAATTAAATCTTCGATGCCACTAATTTTTTGTACTTAAGAACACCATCCTATCTTCATGACTTAAATGCAATTCTCTGGTTGACCAGCTCCCCTACTCTCTTACCTTGCAACTGACCATATGTGATAGCAGGCATGTAGTGAATACCTCCGTACAGCCTGCTAATCGCCGCTTCCTCACTAGCTTCTATGAAGCTTTCAAAATGTCTCACAGGCATACCAAATTTCAATTCGACACTATCATCAAAATCAAAATTATCTCCATAAATATCAGTAAGTGCATAAGCTGCTGCTGTTGAAATTACTGAATGGCCCGACGTATGCTCAGGGAATGGTGGTGTCTGTAGCAACGGTACCCATGTCTTATCAATAAACTCGTTGATTACTGTCTCCGGTCGAACAAGATTACTTCTGTATTTCTCATCCCAGCACGAAATAAAACCGTCAAATAAAGCGATAGAAGTCTTAGCATAAGTTGCTGTGGCTTGGGCTAAATTATCATTTGCTTTTTGGCTAGCTATTGCAGCAATCCCCATCCAATGACCTCCGGGAGTTATCTTCTTAGTTGCATACATAACATGACCTGTCAAATTCATAACATATGGATTACAGTCCCAAAAACTAGCAATTTCTTTCTTTTCTGCATCCACATTCTTTACTGTCTCGTAAACCTGCATCAACTCGACATAAAACTGTGATCCTTCCTGCATGTCAAACAAAGTAGGCGGATCAGGTACAAATTGATTCGCTGAATCAAGTACCATAGGTCGGATCATCTTCCAACTGGGTTCAATTCCTTCCATATACCCTGGTGGAGTTGGTTTCCAACGAGCAACGTCGTCCTTGATTGTGTATTTAGGGAATGATCTTGTCTCTTTGTAGTTATCTGTATTTGACCAATTCACTATTATTTCACTTACCTTTTGTCCGTAGGCAATAGAGTTGTCCCATTTCGATGGGTCGCTAGCATTTTTCTTGAGCTCGGCATACAGGTCTTTTCGGTATTCTTCGATATCTGCTTCGGAGAAAATAAAATTTTTGGCGGAAGCCAAAAAAGCCTCCAATGTAGCAAGAGCAGGATAAATATTGGTCACCTCAGGAGCAGGAATCACTGGCATGGAAGGTATATCTTTCTGTATAGATTGATAGTTATCATCAAAAAATGCTTGTACTTCGTAAGCTGCAATACTAGGATACACATAATTTCTGCTTGCCTGGGGAGGAGAAAAAATATCGTGAATTATCACATCAGTGTAAGCATTCATAGCATTATGAAGATGCTGCGGCTTATTGACTTCCTTGATAAACTCCGACTCATCTCTTGTACACGAAGCAAGTAGCATAGCAAAAGCCATTACTAAATAGAAATATCCCTTCATACTATTCAATTATTTTAAAAACAAGTGCTTCCCACGGCCGCAAATGTAAGACTTCAATCGGATTCGGAAAACCATCACAATTCGATTGCACCAATTCTATCTTGCTGTGTGGCAATTTATACTTTGCATTCGCGCTTTTCATATTAAGAATTACAAGGTAAGAATCCTGCTCTCCGCGCCTTTCATAAATAAACAAATTATCCTCCTTTTGTAACACTTTCAGGTCTCCATAAATCAAATCTTCATTGCCTTTTCGGAAAGAAATCAAGTTCTTATAAAACGCAAAGATTGACTTGGAATGCGCTTGATCAGCTTCGAGGTTTATTTGATCATAATTGGGATTGAGCTTAAGCCAAGGTTTTCCATCGGTAAATCCAGCACTGTCAGAGTCATTCCATTGAAATGGAGTCCGTACATTGTCTCGTCCTTCTTTGTAGACAGCCTTCATAAAAGTAGCTTCATCCATGTCGCCATCCACCACGAATTCTTGATAGAAATTCAGAGTTTCGACATCGTTGTATTCTTCTATACTGTCAAATTTTACATTGGTCATTCCTATTTCAGATCCTTGGTAGATACATGGTGTACCTCGAAAAGTTAATAGCAGAGTTGCAAAAAGAGTAGCGCATTCGTACCTATATTCTCGGTCATTTCCCCAGCGACTGACCAATCTCGCAAAGTCATGATTATCTAAGAAAATATTGTTCCATCCTTTTTCAGAAATGGCTTCATCCCAATTAATCAAAATATTCAATAGGTCTACTAATTCATAAGGCTGCTGGTCAAATTTACCTTTCTCCCCAAAGCCTAAGAACATGTGCTCAAGTTGAAAAATCATGTTTAGTTCTCTCCGATCAGGGCTAATGTAATTAAGAGCAGTGGAGGTCGAGATTCCAGGTCCTTCACCAACGGTCATTATGTCGTAGTGTTGCAGAACATCCTCGTACATTTCATTAATATATTGGTGCACCTTGGGACCATTGGAATAGTACTTTTCAACCAATTCTGAAAAATTTCTGGCTTCGGCATCTTGAAATGGAAGGCGCTTACTGATAAGTGGAATTACATCCATTCTGAATCCATCAATACCTTTGTCTAGCCAGAATTTAAGAACATTCTTAATGTCTTGCCGAACCTTAGGATTCTCCCAATTTAGGTCGGGCTGTTTTTTAGTAAACAGATGCAAGTAATATTGACCAGATTTCTCATCGAGTTGCCAGGCTGATCCTCCAAAAAATGAGGTCCAATTATTGGGTGGGCCGCCATTTACACCGTCTCTCCAGAAATAATAATCTCTATAATCGTTATCGATTGAGGCTGACGATTTCTCGAACCACTCATGCTCATCACTCGTGTGGTTAACGACGAGGTCCATTATCAACTTAATTCCTCTGGCATGTAATCCTGCCAACAATTCATCGAACTCTGCCATGGTTCCGAATTCAGGATGAATATTGTAGTAATCACTAATGTCATAACCGTTATCATCATTGGGGCTATCGTAAATGGGACCGAGCCATATAAGATCGACACCGAGGTCTTGTAAGTAATCAAGTTTGGAAATGATGCCCTGTATATCCCCTATTCCATCTGCATTGGAATCCTTAAATGAGCGAGGATAAATCTGATACATTACTGATTCTTTCCACCAATTCTTGTTCATTGTATTCTATATTTGTGGCCTTACGAGTATATTCTCGAATAATAGCCAAACATACTGAATGTATCCATATTTTCGAACTTTAAAATGGGTTGTTTTAAGTGGCTTAAAGCCAAAAATAGAAGACCCTTTCTCTCCTACAAAGATGACTTCGAGAGTTTGGCTTTCCGACATTGATGTATATCCGGAATTAAACAATGGGCGTCATTTGACGATTATGGATCTGGGGCGGTATAATCACGGCGTAAGGATGGGGCTGTTCAAGGTCTTGAGAGACAATGAGTGGGGATTGATGGTGGCCGGTAATTTCACTCGGTACAGGAGGCGGATTAAGTTCCTACAAAAGTTCACTTTAGAATCGGCTATCGTGGGTTATGATGAGCGATGGTTTTATTTTTATCAAAAAACCATTCGGGGTGAGAGGATTCATTCAAGTGCTTTGATTCGAACTGCTGTCACAAGTAAGGATGGTCTTGTTCCTACGAAAAATGTAGCGGAACAAATGGGTCTAGAACATGACCCTAGAGTTCCAGAATGGGTTCAAAAATGGATCGAACTGAATTCAATTAGCCCACAATTATGATTTAGTTTTTTACCATACACATCACCAAAGTTGCATTTCGTAACATTTTACTTACCATTTACTAACTCACTGGAAAAAGTGTTAAAATTCTGGACACAAAAATGAAAAATTGCTCTATATTTGGCATGTAAAGTAGATCAGTTTTGGCTTTTTTGCAGTTTAGCCGAAACAAACCTCAATTAACCAATTGCCCTCTTGTAGTATTCATTATCTCAAGTTTGTTTTCCTTAAGGGGGGCATTGGTTTTTTTTCATTTCCCATTCACGAGTCCACTTCCATCAATAGCCTGTTGTAAATTCATGCGAAAGCAAGGTCGTTAGAATGTCAATTAGCTCAGGATTCATGTATGGATAATCGTCGGGAATCCCCAGAATTTCTAGTTTAGTAGATTTATTTAAAGTAAAGTTCTTACGAATTTTGAATTCGTGTTTTAATTCCATAACATAAATCTTGTCTGCCCAGTTAATGTCCTTCTGACTGACTCGGATTCTGGCGGAGGCTTCAGTGCCTGCCGACCGAACGACATGCTGTCCATTGTTTTTAAAGATAGTTTCCGCCGTCCTGCTTCTCCACTTATTCTTACTGCAAATAAATAATATATTCATAGATTAGCTTGACTCTTGTTAAACCCCAAATATGTTGTAATTATCTATTACTAAAACCTAATGCATAATTAGGTTTAAAAGTTGATTATCACTGAAAGAAAACATAGGAGTATATTTCTAGTTACACCAATTCTGTTGTAGGATCTCGGAAAATAGCGGCCTAATCAAGCTCAAACGTGTCCTTCTTCTGAACAAAATTTTCTGCTCTATCCCACGTTCAAAAAGACATTTCTCAAAAAATTACTGGACTTGCATATTGGATGGAACTCGCACCTACTGTAAAATATTGAATTCAATAATTTCATCCTCAGTCATCCAATGAATATCGTCAGCAGACGCCGCATTAATTGTGAAATAGTAAAAATCTTCCGCCTCTTCTACCGTAAAGCCTATTGCAGTGTAGTAGTCAATGTAAGGTTGATGTTCGCTATCACCTACCGGAAAGTCAGTGGCCTCATTAACTCCGTTGCTCCATGAATGTACTCCAATCCTGCAATTACTTCCCATTGTTCTTGAAGTTCCTGCCAAAAAAAAGTCAACACCGCCTGAGGCTATTTCTCCATTACTAATAATATGAGTTGAGATTTCATTCACATGTACAAGTAGCGCTGCCTCTAAGTTTACGGCATCGTCTGTTGATCCACCACAATCAACAATATTAATTTCAGTAATATCGGGATAATCATCCAGTAAATCACTTAAATCATCTAATGCTGTACTTCCTAGTTCCCCATCCATCTCGACAGAACTGTTCCCTGTCACTGTAAAAATCCCATATTGTCGGTCACCTTCGCTATTAAATCCGCAAGATGCAACCATTAGTACAAAACAAAGAAAGCCAATATAGGCAACTAGAGATCTCACACCGAAATTACTATTCATAGTATAGACTTTTTATTGATAATAAGTGCTCACCAAAAAACCCTAACCTACATGTATCAAACACACTGACTGATAAACACCGCTATCTGGTTTCATAGGGCATACTACTCCAAATTTTGAGCCCTTAAAATATAACTACTTCTTAATTATTTTCTTCGCCGAGATCCCGTTTTCAGTAGAAATGTAAGCAACATAAACTCCAGCATTCAGACCAGTATTTACAACTTGCAAAGAATTCGTAAATGGATTGAATTCTTGTACCATGTTGCCAAATAAATCATAGATAATCACCTGTTCGATCACACTAGTTTCAGATACAAATCTCCATACATCACTAGATGGATTAGGTGAAATACTAATATCTTGAACTTCAACTATTTCTGTACTTAATACCTGCTCACCAAACTTTACATCATCGAAATAGTAGGTCTTCTCTCCTGCAACGGCTCCTTCTATATCAAAATTAAAGAAAATCGAAGCCATATTATAAGTCCATCCCATGCTTAGCCCTGTTTCTAAAGCCGCAGTTCCTGGTGCCTCCGTTGCAAAGTCAAAGGTGATAATTTCCCATCCACCGTCCAAAGTCGAATTGGATTGAGTTTCACAAGTATGTGTGGGATCATTGGAGTCCTCTACTTTCAATCGCACAGGTGTTCCTGCCTCTGGCGACCATACTTTTACAGACATCTTAGAATCCGTAAGAGTCAATGGAATATCTGTCTTAAATCCTGCAGGCGTACCAATCGTAGTTCCTGCCCAAGTTGCTGCTTCGTCGGTTTTTATGACTTTTATTACTTTGTTACCATTTATTGTAGGATCATTAACCAAAGAAGATTGGTTTCCTCCGAAATCTGTCGTTGTATAATTCACAGCTTCGCCCTCGAAATCAACAGGTAAGTCTACTTGAGCTCCAACAAAAACCTGCTGTACATCGTCGAAAAGAAAAGTAGAAGAAGGGGTACCGTCTCCTATATTCCCATAATCAAACATAAATACTACCCATTCATAACTCATGGGTGCGCCAGTAAAATCCCAACTCATTGTCTCCCATTCTCCAGAAACCGTCGTTGGAACATTACGTTCCATCGCACCATCTCCTTCTAGTTTAATTTTCATTATTGTTCCCACCGGAAGTGTGGTAAAAACCTTCATTGTAATGGTGCTATTTACCTCAAAATCAAGCTTTGAGTCAAGCAAAATCTTACTTCCAGCCCACATAGTACCTCCATCTCTCACAATCTGAGCCACCTTGTCACTTGTATTGATTCCATTTTTCTGTGGATTATCAAGAACCGTAGCTATCCCCCCATCGAAATCAACAAAATTTTCCGTCGTAACATCTGATTCAAAGTCGATCGGTAGAGATTGCGAAAAGCCAAAAGATGCAATACATAAGAATGATAATAGTAGAAACTGTTTCATACGAAATTAATTTAGATTGTGATTTATGTTCCTTAAATGTACCACATTAATCACAGATAAAATGCATTGGAAAGAACTTAGCTTGATCTTGACGTTTTATCGACGTCCATATTGGGAATTAAATACTGTCTTATAAGATAACTACAAATTACTTGATGAATTTTGATCCATTTTTCTGGGAGGGCTTTCGCCCAAAATAAAAGAAACATTAGCTACATCATTTTTAAGCCGAATTATGCATTAGGTTTTCGTAATTATAGTTTAATGTAAACAACAAGGTAGATCTCGACATTGTAGGAACATCATAATGAGATAATTTCAACCTGCCATTGTTTCCCTTTTTTCTTCATGCCTATAATACCTTCAATTTCAGTAACATCTTTTGGGCGAAAGCCCACATTTTCAAAAAGCCACCACCCTCTTATTCATCGATACTCCAGTTCTTTCTTTCCCTAGAATAACCTAAGTTTTATACATATGGTAAAAAATTATATGTGTTTTAGTCGAAATTGTAAAATGCGCAGCTTCGAAATAATCAATATTTGTGTCAACAAAAGAAATTATTCATTTAATACTAAAATTTAAAGTAATGAAAAATTCAATATTAATACTCATTATGTTGCTTTCTACGATTAGCATATTCGCACAGAAAGACTCACCTAGCATAGACAACTTTACCAGTAAGATTATGATAGGAACTTCATTCGGTACCACGTCAGGAAGTGGTATTTCAGCTCGTTATGTCTCGAACAACTCGGGTGTAACCTTTACTATTCTTCCTAACTATGTCAGAAACGAGAACTTCAGTCATACGAATCTCAACATGGGCCTTAGTTACAATTATTACGTAAGAACCAATAGGTATGTAGATTTTTCAATGAAAGTAAGTGCTCGACGTCAGCAAGGAGGTTTTTTCTCCTACTGGACTGATAATCCTGATCGAGTACGAGTCAACTTAGGTATAGGCCCTGAAATCAATTTTCATCTTCTACCTGAAATTGACGTTGACGTGCACTTAGGATATGGACTGTACGATATAACGAAGAGCCTCAATAGTAGCCTGTCAGCAAGTGTAGGCTTCTATTATAACATATATCAATAACTACCCATTAACACCAACCAAACTTATCAATTATTTTAGTTACTATAAAAAACAAGTAAGATGAAACATATAATCATATATATAAGTATCGCATTTCTTTCAATTACAGCAATGAATGCCCAGTCAGACAAACCAGCATACGTCCACCAAGCGGGATTTACAGCAGGGACTTTTTTCGGAATAGCTCCTACCTACAGGTACACTAAAGGCAATCAAGGATTCCAAATATCAGCTCTACCCGTTTTTAATGACGGTGAGCTACTATTCAATGGCTCATTGGGCTATATTAGAAATATAGCAAGGGGTGAAAATGTTGACTTTTCCTTTGTGACCAGCGTGTCTCATGGCTTTACACCGCAAGAATCTGCTACAGCGCTAAATCTGGGTACGCAAGTAGAATTCAAGTTGGGTAGATATATCACACTTGAAGCACGTACAGGTTTTCTAGCTGCATCTACCAAATTCAGTGAGGGCGAAACGAGGGGCTTCGCTATAAGACCATCAGGTGGAGTATCTGTTCTTTACAATTTTGTAAATGATTAGAAATGGCTTACGCCAAAAGGAAAAGGTCTACTAACGAGTGTTGGTAGACCTTTTTTATTGTATTTGCGGCTTTTAAACGCAAGTCTTTTCTTTGGGCGGAAGCCCACTTTTTTCTTTACTCATCGTTCAGTTCGCTCCAAACATCTGCTAACGGGTCGCTAAAATTTGTTCCTCCGAAAATAAATTCTTTCGAAAGCACTTGTGCCTCAGCAAGCCCGAATAAGATTAGCTCCATCGCAAACTGAGGGTCACTTTGATAAACCGCAGAAGTACTTGCTAAAGCTTCTAAGCCAGCTACCTCTCGCAGTGATTCTTCGTATTCACTCTGAGTGAAATCATTTAGTAAATCCATTTGATTTCCTCCTGCAAAGTATGCTTTAATAACTCCATAAGGATCCTTATCTGCTTGCTTGGAAAGCTTATTAGGGTCAGGGAATTGAGTCAAGAAAAAGGTCTTAATTGCTCCATTAATAAACGACAGAGCGACAGTGTGAGCGCCTTCTTGCTCTCCTTCATACACTAATTCGACCTTTCCCGTAATAGCAGGTATGATTCCCCACAAGTCCGAAATTCTGCCAAATCCTTTCTTCTCACCATTCTTGAGCATACGCAACTCAATCGTCGAATATAAATTCTCCATCGCTGAAATACTAAGCCTCGCGCTTACTCCACTCTTCTCATCTACAAAATCACTGTATCTAGCTTCGAAACTCGATAATTCCAGTAACTGACTTAATGCATCTGGCACATAAATATTCTTTCGTTGAAAATCATTCAACCGTGCTTCTTGCTTAGTGATACTCATTGCATCATCAAGAGCGTCTGGATAATGTGTCAAAATTTGACTTTCAATTCTATCCTTTAGAGGAGTGATGATTGATCCTCTATTGGTGTAATCTTCAGGGTTGGCAGTAAATACGAATTGAATCTCAAGAGGTAGCGCCATTTTGAAACCTCGGATCTGTATATCTCCTTCTTGTAGGATATTGAAAAGCGACACCTGAATTCTCGCTTGTAAGTCAGGAAGCTCATTCATCACAAAAATACAACGGTGTGATCTAGGAATTAGTCCATAATGTATTACCCTAGGGTCATTATATGGCAACTTCAATGAAGCCGCTTTAATAGGATCAACATCTCCTATTAGATCCGCTACCGAAACGTCAGGCGTAGCTAATTTCTCAATATAACGAGCATCTCTATGCAGCCATTCGATTGGCGTGTCATCCCCAAACTTCGCAACGGTCATCTGGCCCATGTAAGTAATGGGATTCATAGGATCATCATTCAATTCATTGTCCTTGATTACCGGAATAAATTCATCAAGAAGATGAACCATCAATCGCGCCATCCGCGTTTTTGCTTGCCCCCGTAATCCTAGCAACAAGATATTGTGCTGTGACAATAAAGCTCTCTGGATGTCGGGAATCACCGTCTCGTCATAACCTACTATTTCAGTGAATATTTTTTCTCCTTTGACTAACTTAGCTCTTAAGTTGTCCCTTATCTCTTCTTTTATACTTTTGGGAGTGTACTTCGATTTCCTTAGTTCTCCTAGTGTTGATATATTATTGTGATTCATTCGTCTATTTTCTTTTCTTTTTGTTCTCTTTATAATCCATGAATACAAATTCGCCTAAACCTTCTAGTGAACTGTAAAAAGCCTTTCCATTGTTTGTCTTGGTAAACTGATCTACAAACTGAACTAAGTATGGATCCCTTGCAATCATGAAAGTTGTGATGGGAATGTCAAGTTTACGGGCTTTCACTGCAAGTGACAAAGTCCTGTTCAGGATTCCTTGGTCTAACCCGAAACTGTTCTTGAAATATTTATTTCCTTTTTTGATGCACGTCGGTTTCCCGTCTGTGATCATCATTATTTGTTTGTTATTATTCTTCTTTTTACGTAGGATATCCATTGCTAATTCTAAACCTGCCACTGTATTAGTATGGTATGGCCCTACTTCTAAGTAGGGTAAATCCTTGATTGTTATTTGCCACGCGTCGTTTCCAAATACTATGATATCAAGTGTATCGTGTGGATAGCGAGTGGTGATCAGCTCTGATAATGCCATCGCTACTCGCTTTGCAGGGGTAATTCGATCTTCACCATAGAGAATCATAGAATGAGAGATATCAATCATCAGCACTGTGCTGGTCTGGGATTTATAATACGTTTCGTGTACTGTTAAGTCCCGTTGCGTCAGCTTGAAATCGTCTACTCCGTTGTTGATTTGCGCATTTCTCAACGATTCGCTGATGTTGATTTTATCAAGTTTATCTCCAAAACTGTAAGGCTTGGTCTCACTTGTCGATTCATCCCCCAATCCTGAAAAACGTGTATTGTGTTCGCCTCTCTTAGATTTTTTTAGTTGATCGAAAATATCATTGAGGGCTTTTTGTCTTAAGGCAATTTCCATTTTTGAAGTAGGTACTTTGCCAAGTGGCCCACCTCCTTCCTTGTCGTTTTTGATGTACCCCTTCTCTTCTAAATCTTTGATAAAATCACTGATACCGTAATCGGGAGTGGTGAGCTTATATTCTTTATCCAATGCTGTCAACCAGCTTAGTGCCTCATCAATGTTACCAGAAGTGTATACCAACAGGTCTTGAAAAATCTTAAGTAACCTATCGAATGCGCTAGCATTGGGGTCACCTGGTTCTGGTTTTTGAAATCGATATCCTCTCATCTTCTATCTTGTAAAGTAGAAAACGAAGTTACCGAGTTTATGTTTATGCTTTAACTATATCTTTACTATTTTTTTTGTTTCTACGTAAATACCATTGTCTGTGGTAATTAGAACATAGTAAATTCCTGGCATTTGATCGCTCATATCTATCACCGTTGCATCAGTGGTACTTATTACTTGGTTTCCAAATGCATCATAAACTGAAACTAATAAATCCTCTGCACTAACAACTTGAAATTCTGAAACTACTTGTGTCGGATGCACCTGCACGCTCACATGTTCAACTGCTTTGACACTCACAACTTGCGAAAATTCATAATTACCGTTTAGATCTACCTGCTTTACTCTATAATAGATCATTCCTTGGTACTCTACCTCATCTAGGAATTCATAGTCTGTGATTCCTGCACTCATCCCACGTCCTTCAAGCTCTCCCACTTTGGAAAATGATTTTCCATCTGTACTTCTTTCTACCTCAAAATGACTATTATTAACCTCTGTTGCAGTGGACCATGATACGTAATTCCCTTCTCGGGTATTAGTGGCTGACATTTTTATCCACTCAACAGGCAAGACGATCAAATTTGAATTGAAATACACCACATCTCCTCCTGTATTTCCATTCTCATTCACAGAATTACCTGCGTAGTAAAACACAACATCAGTAAATTGTGCTGGGTCATCGGGTGTAGTGTAACGTACGTCCCACGTTGCAGCATTACTAGTGAATGGTCTAGGTGAGTTTTGGACTAGTCTACTTGTTGAATTAATTCTAGTTCCAACGTCCACAACAGTAAAACTCCCACGCATCAGGTTATTATTTCCATTAGTAGCTACGAGCTGAAATCCAGAGGCGGAAAGCGTTGCCCCAGCGTCCGGTTCATTGACCCGAATTTGAAAATCATACGTGGTATTTGGTGTAAATTCGGCTGGAAGTCCCAGCAATTCAATAGAGCCGTTGTTAGTTGCCGCACCACCATGACAAGAGGCGCAGGTACCTAGATCACCAATTGCACCAGCTCTGTTATCATTTCTACCGCCAGAACTAGCGATAAAAAGTCCAGCTGTTAGCACAAGTAAGAAAAGTTTGGAAAGTCTCATAAATCTGAAATTTGCTTAAAAGTAAATAGTCTCTACCATAAAAGACTCTATTAGTCGATAAAATGCTTGTACAAAATCAAATAAGTTTAATTTCGTTGTAAATTATATCTTTGCCGCCTAAAATACATTAACCTTGAGTATACTAATCTTTCTTTTACTATCGTACGTTTTATTGAGCATATCTCTTTTCTACCTCTTTAAGAAAACAGACGTCGCTCCTGTCAAAGGTCTTATTCCTGGAGTAAACTTCATTGAATGGTGTAAATTGATAGGCCGTAAACCTATTCATGCCCTTTGGCTACTTTTTCCCATTGTCAATATTTTTATTTTCACTGCGATGGCGGTAGATTTAGTAAGATCGTTTGGCAAGCTAGGTTTCTTGGATTCAGCACTGGCAGTAATTTATGCTCCAGCAGCTTTCTTGAAGACGGCTTTTAACGATAAAGACAAGTATGTAGGTCAAACACTTCTTCTTGAAAAGGAGTATGCGGAAAAAATGGCTTCCGCCAAAAGTGAAGGTAATGACTACGAATACAAGAAACTAGTGGCTAATAACCCTTATCAGAAAAATCAAGGTCGAGAGTGGGTAGAGTCGATAGTCTTCGCTGTTTTTGCAGCTGCGTTTATTAGAATGTTTTTGATCGAAGCCTATATTATCCCAACACCATCGATGGAGGGATCTTTACTTGTAGGAGACTTCTTATTTGTAAGCAAAGCTTCATACGGAATCCGTACTCCTCAAACCATCGCGATGTTTCCGCTTCTACATAATACAATTCCTGGTTTAGGAACAGAGTCATACCTAGAAAAACCATCTCTGCCATACTTTAGATTGCCGAAGTGGGGAGAGGTTGAATTAAATGATCCTATCGTTTTTAACTGGCCAGCTGGAGACAGTATTTACCTTGCGAGCGGCAGATCTTGGTCAGCTTATCAAGCATCAATTTCAAACGACCCCGCACTACGACAACAAGTTGAAAGAGGTAATTTAAGAACTAGACCAGTAGATAAAAGAGATCACTACATCAAGAGGTGCTTGGCTTTGCCAGGAGACTCCTTACAGATAATCAATCGTCAAGTTCACATAAATGGAGTGGCAATAGCAAATCCCACAGAAATGCAATTTACTTATTTAGTTGAAGGTGGAGTTGGAATCCTTGACCATCGGAAATTGAATGACCTAGGTATAGAGTCTGACGAGATAACCGAGCTAAAGTCTGGCATGGCCGTTTTAACTATGAATAATAAACAAGCTAAAGATGTAGCTGAAATGTATCCATCCCTATCCATTGTTCACATGCCAGCAAGGGAGACAGGTGCCCGAATTTTCCCTAATGACCCTAAGAATTTCAACACTTGGACTATTGACGATTTCGGGCCTATTTATATTCCTAAAGCAGGAGAAACTGTTGTTATTACTCCGAATAATATTGCACTTTACAAAAGGATTATAGGAACTTACGAGAATCACGAGCTGGAAGTAAAAAATGGGAGAATATTTATTGACGGCGTGCAATCCACTTCATATACATTTGAGCAAGACTATTTTTGGGCAATGGGAGACAACAGACACCAGTCTGAAGATTCGAGATTTTGGGGATTTGTTCCATTTGACCACATGGTGGGAAAGCCTTTGTTCATATGGATGTCGATCAAGGAAAATAGTCTTTCGAAGGGAATAAGATGGAACCGATTATTCTCTTCTGCGAACAAGTTTTGATTTTATTCTGTATCTTGTAGAAATATGTCAAAATGAAAATAAGTATACTTGTCCTTTTAGGCTCGCTTTTTTTGGGGATCTTCGTCCCAAAGTTAAATGCTCAACTTCCGGAAACTGAAGTATGGATGCTCACTCTTGATAACTATGATAATATCAAGAAGGTAGAGTACCTAAGTAATTTCAATTCAGGAGCGTATAATAACCAGGCTGTCTTTGCGGACAATAACAATATTCTGATGACTGCCGAACTGGACGAAGGCAATACGGACATAGTGATGTTGAATCCTATTTCCAAGAAATGGACAAGATTAACGAAAACCTTAGAAAATGAATACAGTCCTCAAATTAGCGAAAACAATTATGTTACAACTGTTCGAGTAGAACAAGACGAAAAAACACAACTACTCTGGCAGTACCCTAAAGATGCGTCAAATAGTGGAAAGCAATTCGTTGAAGAATATACAAATGTTGGTTACTATCAATCTTTGAATAACTACAAGATGGCCATGTTTGTCTTGGAACAAACGAATGATCTACATATCATAAATCTAAGAAACAACAGATTAGAAGCGGTAACTAAAGATATAGGGCGTTGTTTAAAGCTTAGAAAAAATGGTGAACTATTATTCATTCAGAATGATGCCAAGCCAACCATAAAGAGCTATAACCCAATCAGCAAAAGAATAGAGACGGTGCATAAGGCACTAGAAGGCAGTGCTGACTTTGCGCTTTTTGGAGATTCCGAAATCATAATAATGGCAAAGGGACCCCATATCTATCGATATAACCCCACAGCAGCAAGCTACATTCTACTATACGACCTTTCAGAATATGGTCTGAAAAACATCACACGCATGGACTACAGGAATGGAAAGCTTTTACTCGTGAATAAACCATAACTATGTCCTACTTACATACTACGCTGACAGCACTTTTTGCTTTTTTTCTAATATCTTGTGGTACAACCAGCAAGGTCGCCAGCAATACCGACTACCCATCTGAAATTGCGGAGTTCCGCAAAGCGAAGAAGCAAGAATTTAGAGAAAGTGACCACGCTCCCCTTAAGGGAGCTGAACTCGATAAAATGAGATTTTACAAGGCCAATGAATCCTTCAGAGTCACTGCAAAAGTAGAATTGATCCCACCAGGAGAAAGTATTACCATAAATACAAGCTCTGGTGAGGAACGAAACTATATAGAATATGCAAGGTTGACTTTTGAGCTTGACTCACAACCTCACACCATGATATTGCACACAAGCAAATCATTTGCCGCTATACCAAAATATAAAGATCTCCTTTTTTTTATGTTTACTGATGAAACCAACGGTGAAGAAACATATGGAGGTGGG
This sequence comes from uncultured Saprospiraceae bacterium, assembly GCA_937969485.1. Lineage (GTDB taxonomy): Bacteria > Bacteroidota > Bacteroidia > Chitinophagales > Saprospiraceae > JAHDFB01. Next base: position 20,522 of record CALBVQ010000211.1, read on the forward strand.
CGTTACATTGATTTATCAAAAACAGACATAAAAGACGGTACGATCGTATTGGATTTCAACAAAGCGTATCATCCATACTGCCACTATAGCGCAGGTTATAGCTGCCCCATTCCACCAGCTGACAATCACATTTCTGTTCCAGTCAAAGCGGGCGAGAAAAATTATGCTGGCGAATACAAGGGAGCACACTAAATGCGGGAGTATCACGATCAGTTAGGAAGGAAATTATCTATCGAGAAACCAATTACTAAAATTGTCTCTTTGGTACCTTCTATTACAGAATTGCTCTATGATTTAGACTTAAGTCGACATATTGTGGGTAGGACTAAATTCTGTGTCTTTGATGGAGTAGACAAGACGACAGCTTCGATCGTAGGCGGAACGAAACAAGTTCATTTCGATAAGATTGATGAGCTTACGCCTGACCTCATCATATGCAATAAGGAAGAGAATACACTAGAAATTGTAGAAACACTAGCACGCTCCTACCCTGTTTATGTTTCTGCAATCCAAACCATTCATGGTGCGCTATCAATGATTGAGGATTTAGGAGAAATACTCGATAGAGAGACGATAAGTCTAGCCTTGATTAAGGAGATAAATAACAAACAGGTCGCGTTTCACAAACAGCAATTTCCAGAGGTAAAGTGTCTGTATATGATATGGAACAAGCCAATGATGACGATAGGAATGGACACCTTTATTTATCATATGCTGCAAGAAATGAACTGCACTTCAGTTGTTCGAGATTTCAGATATCCTGAAATCACTGAAGACGGCATTCGAAATTCTTCAGCAGAGTACATTCTCTTATCAGATGAACCGTTTCCATTCGGTGTCAAACACAAAGAAGAATTTGCAAAATTATTTCCCGACAAGAAAATTATTTTAGTCGATGGTAGTTATTTTTCATGGTATGGTTCACGAATATTAAAAGCATATGATTACATGCTTAACTTAAGAGAGACAATTTTATAGGTGACGTCTGTGTTATTAAGGAAATTATGGTTTGTTATTGTATGTTTGTTGAGATGACGAAATCCGAAGATTTATGAAAGCATTGGTACTATTTTTAACACTACTCTCCTCTATCGGAATTGCTGCGCAGGCAATAGTTCACGACGAATTGATTGTGGAATTACAAAGCGGTAAGACACTTCAGGATTTACAAACATATTTGCATACTTCAAGAATAACAAATAATCTTCAGATCGTCAGAAAACTATCACAAGGAGACGAGCTGTACTTACTCAGAACTAATGATGGGGCGTCAATTATGCCAAGTGATCTTAGAATAGATGGACTATTTCAGCAAGTGACCCCTTCACGGATTTCGCAATTGCGCAATAAACCTAATGATCCATTTTACGATAGCCAATGGAGTCTGACAAAGATGGATTTAGAAAGTGCGTGGGATATTACAACAGGAGGAACAACTGTAGATGGAGACGAGATTGTTATTGCCGTGCTAGACGATGGCTTTTTCTTAGATATAGAGGATTGGGGAGACAATATTTACAGTAATCCTCATGAATCTGTTGGAGATGCTAATGCTGATGGTTGCCCGGGCGATTGTGGTGTTGATGATGATGGAGATGGATTAGTAGATGAAGATGGGATGGGAAGGCAAAAAGGGGAACCGGGATATGATCCCTCATTTGCAGGAGACGACGACGAGAATGGTTACGTAGACGATATTGTGGGGCTAAATGCAACAACAGGAACTGATATGCATCCAGAAAGAACCCACGGTACAGGATCTTCAGGTATTATTGGCGCAAGTACAAATAATTCAGCTGGTATCGCGGCAGTAAATTGGAATATAAAGATCTTACCACTTAGCAGTGGTACACGTGAGACGGATGTAATAGAGACATATAATTATATCACTGAAATGCGAAAACAATACAATGAATCCAATGGAGAAAGAGGAGCATTTATTGTCGCTTGTAATTATTCGCTTGGTGTTGATTTTGGCTCACCTGATGATTTCCCTGTATGGTGCAGTTTATATGACAAAATGGGTGAACAAGGAATCATCAATGTCAGTGCCGTGTCGAATAGCAATTACAACATTGATAATGAAGGAGACATTCCCTCATTATGCGAAACGGACTACCTCATTGCAGTAACTTCTACGAATATTGATGATGAATTCGCAGATGCAGCATTTGGGAGTATTAATTGTGATGTTGCAGGGCCTGGTGATAACGCTTTTAGCTTTAGCCCTAATAGCTCGAATGGTGTTGGGAAATACAGTGGGACATCTGCTGCCGCACCCCATGTTGCAGGGCTAATAGGTCTGCTCTATAGTATTGACTGTCCTGAATTTCTTGCTTACTTCAAAAATAATCCAGCGAAGGTGGATAGTTTGGCGGAGATTGTAGTACAGTCTGGAGACGAACTCGCAAGCTTAAGATCTTTAGTAAGATCAGAGAAGCGAATAAATGCCTTTAATGCCATGCGTGAGCTATCAAGGTTTTGCGGAGGAACGACAGGAAGTGTGGATTTAGCGGTAGTGTTCCCAAATCCGGTTATCGATATCCTAAATTTTAGCTTTAGTGCTGACCCGTCGGAAAAAATATATTTAAAAATATATAATATTTTAGGTCAGGAGGTCTGGACTGAAGAACGAACATTCCCGTTGTTCGAAGAGCCTGTAGGTACTATAAATACTAGAGATTTACTACCTGGAGTGTACTTTTTGAGTTTACGGCAGGGAAAAAATGTATCGACAAGTAAATTTTACAAAGGGTAAAATTCGATTAATATGTTTGCAGAAAGAAAGAAATATTCTATCTTTGCGGTCTGAATTTAATGAGGTGATGGGACGCGTGGTGATATGGCTCCGTAGCTCAACTGGATAGAGTACCTGACTACGG
>CALBVQ010000212.1 GCA_937969485.1 uncultured Saprospiraceae bacterium
AAAGAGAATGGGAGCTCAACAGTTCTTTTGAGGCGCAGGCGTGGTCCCCATCACGGTGAGCATCAAAAGAGCTGGACGTTCCCATTGTCGAAGCAGTTTCAGCTCGTAATAGATATCTTAATGCATATTTCGGGTTAAATCAAGCACAAGGCAGAAAACGCAAGGATAGCCTTAGCTATCATTAGTATTTCTAACGAAGTAATTACTTTTATAAACTTGAAAATATGCGAAATTCTAAAACAGAATTGGTATAAGCAGTTGGTGCGCGATTGGGCTTCAAAGACTTGGTTTCGATGAAGTCAAAATATTACTTCTTGTTGCAGAAAATCATGCGCTAACACTATGCTTTTATTAGTTGTAATAATAAGTTTTATCCTTAATACTAGCTTACAAAATAATTCGCTGTGAAGTATATATGACGGGCTTCCACGAATCTCGTACTATGAAATAATGCGAATATCTCCCCACCCCTCAGTCCCTCCCTCCCCAGAAAATCCTTACTTGCTTCATTGTCACTTATGCTGAATTTAATTCTATCCATTTTCCTAGAACTTGAACACCTTTTACTCCACCCATCCCTTGCATCGCTCAACTCCCTTTTTCCACATCCCATACTTCTTTTTTCGTTCTTCCCTTTCCATCTTTACTTCAAACACTCGGCCAATCTCTTTCATCTTAAGCAGGTCTTCTACTGTCCACAACCCACTCTCCAATCCCGCCAAATATGCTGCACCTTGAGCAGTGGACTCGATTACACTAGGTCGCTCTACTTTTACGTCCAGTATATCTGCTTGAAACTGCATTAAGTAATTGTTTTGCACGGCTCCACCATCTACTTTTAAGGACTTGAGTTGGATGCCGCTATCTTGCTCCATTGCCTCAAGAACATCCTTACTTTGAAAAGCCAAGGATTGTAAAGTTGCCTTCGCAATGTCATTCTTGTCCGTGTCTCGAGTCAAACCAAAAATTGCTCCTCTTGCATACATATCCCAATAAGGGGCTCCTAGTCCTGCAAATGCAGGGACCACTACAATTTCTTCACTGCTAGATTCATTCGCCATTTCTTCTGTTTCACTAGCTTGAGCGAATAGCTGTAAACCGTCTCGTAACCACTGAATAGCCGCTCCTGCTATAAAGACACTTCCTTCAAGAGCATAGTCCACTCCTCCATTAGGATTTGCAGCCAAGGTCGTAAGCAACCCATGATGTGATGTCACCTTTTCTGCTCCTACATTCATCAACATGAAACATCCTGTTCCGTAAGTGTTTTTGGCGGAACCCCGACTAAAACAGCATTGACCGAACAGAGCTGCTTGCTGATCTCCTGCAACTCCCAGTATGGGAATTACAGTGCCTTCATGATTGAAATTCCCAAACTTGGAGCGAGAAGATTGAACCTGTGGCAACATAGAACTTGGGATATTCAACTCTCGCAACATCTTTTTATCCCATTCCAACTTATCAATGTTGAATATCATTGTTCGAGAGGCATTTGTATAATCTGTCTTGTGAGACCTGCCTTCTGTTAACTTGTAAATCAAGAAACTATCTACTGTACCAAAACACAATTCTCCCGCTTCTGCTCGATCTCTAACACCATCTACATTTTCTAATATCCAATTGATTTTTGTCCCTGAAAAATATGCATCGATCACCAGACCAGTTGAATTTTTAACGTAACTTTCTAAATTCTTACCTTTCAACTCGCTACAAAAATCACTGGTCCGTTTATCCTGCCACACAATGGCATTGTACACAGGATCTCCAGTTTTCTTATCCCATACAATAGCTGTTTCTCTCTGGTTTGTGATGCCAATAGCTTGAATCTCACTCCATGAAATTCCAGCCTTTTGAACAGCATCTATCATCACCCCATATTGGGATTCCCAAATTTCGGTAGGATCGTGCTCTACCCAACCAGCATGAGGATATATTTGAGTGAATTCCTTTTGGGCGGAAGCCCTAATTTTTCCATACTGATCAAACAATATCGCACGAGAACTACTCGTACCTTGATCAAGAGATAAGATGTATTTCATAATTATTCTGTAATAGCATTGGACTCACTCTTTATCGTAACAGTGGATAAAATGACGAATCCAATTATGAATAATACCGCTAGCCCAAATACACTAATTCGCATATCATCAAAAACAATTTCTAATATCGCAAATAGGGCCGTTCCGAAAACTACACTTAACTTAAAAAGTACATCGTAAAAACTGTAGTAACACGCCAAGTCTGTCTCATTTTTATCGAGCATCTTAGAATATGTTGACCGTGACATGGATTGTATTCCTCCCAATACTAGTCCCACGAATCCAGCAATCAAATAAAATGGCAGTTTGCTCGTTACAAATGAAGCTAAGACACATATTACTGCCCATATCGCTATCATCAATAACATAGAAAATTTACTGGATCGTAGCTTTGCGATATACGAAAAAAGGTAAGCTCCAGGTATCGCTATTAGTTGCAGTATCAAGATGATTCCTATCAACTCAACGGCCTCGAATCCCAGTACCTTAGACGCGAAAGCACTTGCTAAAAAAATCACTGTTTGTACTCCTGAAAAATAGAAGAAAAAAGCAATCAAGTAGCGTTTGGTTTGCGGCTTTTCTTTCAGATTTTTGTAAGCTTTCTTAATTTCTTGAAAGCCGTTCATGAGCATATCTTTGCTTCCTTCTTTTTTTACACGGTATCTAGGAAGTCTATTGAAGGTAATTTGGGCGAAGCTAATCCACCACAATCCTACTAAAATAAATCCTATCCTATAAGGAAGCAACGCATCTGTAATTCCGAAAAATTCAGGCTTAAAACCCATGAACAAGATAAAAACAAGTAGTAGTACTGAGCCAAAATATCCGTAGGAATACCCTTTAGCACTTACTTTATCGTATTGATCTTCCGAGGCAATGTCCGGTAAAAAGGAATCATAAAAAACCAATCCGCCAGCGCAACCAACTGTTGCTACGACGAAAGCAATAATTCCCACCCACATCGTCGCATCACCCTTGAACCAGAATAATGCAATACAACCCATGGATCCAATCAAAGTGAAAAACTTTAGAAAATTTTTCCTATTTCCTGCGAAATCTGCCACTCCACTTAAAATCGGTGTTGTTGCTGCAATTATGATGTAGGCAATTGAAACAAGCAGAGAGTAAAAAGCAGAATTCACAATCTCCACACCAAAAAACTTGATGTATGGATCTGTATTAGCGATAAAATAGTTGGGGAAAATGGCTGTAGAAATGACTAAAAAGTAGGCAGAATTTGCCCAGTCGTAGAAAGCCCAGCCATTAATAATTTTCTTGTTATTCTTTGCTATAGTTTGAGACACGTAATCGATTTTGATGTTAAGTTAGGGATATTCTTCGATTCACCAAAACCAAACACCAATTACGTATTTAGATATCGACAAAGATTCTTATTTGTGCCAATAAAGCAGATAAAAAGCAAAATTATAAAGCAGAAATGGTATAAGTATGATGTTCTGAATAAATTCAGTAATTTCACTTCATAAAATGAAACTTTATGAACTTCCTAGTACTCTCCCGTAATCCAGCTCTTTACAGTACACAGAGCATTGTTCAAGCTGGCCGTCGTCGGGGTCATTACATGCGTGTCATTGATCACATGCAGTGCGACTTGATCATGGAAAAAGGAAAACTTCAAGTAGTCTATCAAGGCGAATTAATAGATGACTATCAGGCGATAATTCCTAGAATAGGGAATACTGCCACAAATTACGGAGCAGCTGTAGTTCGCCATTTCGAGATGATGGGCGTTTTTTCCACCTTAGATCACGAATCTTTGCTACGTGCAAGAAACAAGATAAGTTCACTTCAGCTTCTTGCGGCACATGGCATAGGGATTCCCAAAACTGTGATCTCTAACAATCCTTACACCGTCAGTGAAAGTCTCGATTCGCTTGGCAGTTTACCAGCAATCATTAAACTGGAGAATGGGACTCATGGAATTGGAGTAATACTCGCAGATAATAAAAAAAATGCAGAGTCTCTGCTGGAGACGTTTCATAAGTTGAAGCAACGTGTACTAATTCAAGAATATATAAAAGAGGCGAAAGGTGCGGATATCCGTGTGCTTATAGTAAATGACAAAATTACTGGTATTATGCAAAGACAGGCGCAACCTGGTGAATTTCGAAGTAATCTGCATAGAGGTGGAAATTCTTTCGTTGTGAGATTGACTGAAGAAGAGGCTGTTACCGCCAAAAAAGCCGCCCGTATCATGGGTCTTAAAGTCTGCGGAGTGGACATGCTTCGTTCAAGTAAAGGTCCACTAATCCTTGAAGTAAATGCATCTCCAGGTCTTGAGGGAATTGAAACGACAACCAAAATAGATATTGCGGGAAAAATTATACAATTTTGCGAGGATAATGTAACAAAGAATTTATGAGTGCAAAGAGGGTGAAAGAAAAGAAAGTAAAGTCCATTGATGACATTACAATTAACAAGTCCAAAGTCCAACCAGGAGAAAACACAATGATTCGTCTGCCTGTAGGTCGATTACCTTCCAATACCAAAATCTATATCAAAGCTCACGTATTCCGAAGCGAATATCCGGGACCTACAGTGCTTATCTTAGGTGGTGTGCATGGTGATGAAATCAATGGTGTCGAAACCATAAGAAGGTTAATCTATGAAGACAAACTAACGGACCTCAAATGTGGAACCGTCATCGCTATTCCTATCGTAAACATATATGGATTCATCAATTTTTCTCGTGCTGTGCCTGACGGAAAAGATGTCAATAGGTCATTTCCTGGTAGCTTAAATGGTTCATTGGCTAGTCGAGTTGCTCGTGTAATTACATTGAAAATCTTACCTCAAGTTGATTACATTATTGACCTTCACACAGGGGGTTCTAGTCGCTTCAATTTTCCGCAAATCCGATACACCTCAAGTGATCCTAGAGCACTAGAACTTGCTAAGGTTTTCGGTGCTCCCTTTGTGATTAAGAAGCCTTTGATATCTAAGTCGCTTCGCAAGATTGCAAAGGATAAAAATATTCCAGTTGTTGTTTTTGAAGGTGGCGAATCCTTGAGATTTGATGGGCCTTCTATTCAGATTGCCTCTCAAGGAATTCAACGTGTGTTGAATCATCTTGAAATGTCAGAAAGAACAGTTCCAGCTGCAGAAAGACAGATACACTTTGTTAAAACTGTATGGATTCGCGCTTCGCATTCCGGTCTCTTTATGTGGTCGAAGCAGAGTGGTAATAGGGTATTGAAAGGAGAAATCATAGGTGTCATTAATGATCCTCAAGGCATCAGTTCTGCCTCAGTCATCGCTTCTAGAGATGGATACATCATTGGTCACAATAACGCGAGCGTTGTCAATCAAGGAGATGCATTATTCCATATTTCATACGACTATGAAATACTCTAGTCTCCTAATTTTTCTTTTATTTCCGTTCTTGGCAGTAAGTCAAGATTGGCTGGATCATGCAACCATCAAGGATGCGCATGCTTCGGCAGTTTTTATTGATGTGGAATCTGGTAAAAAAGTGCTGGGGCATAATGAGAATAAATTACTCAATCCAGCATCGACGATAAAATTGTTGACGAGTCTTATGATTCTTAACGAAAAGGGAGAAAATTATCAATATGAGACGAAGCTATTATACGCTGGCAAGATAGAGAAAGATGGTACATTAGAAGGGAATTTGATCATTCGCGGTTCGGGAGATCCATCGCTAGGGAGTGCGAGATACGGTGAGAAGAATAGTGTAGAAGCCTTTTTAGAAAAGTGTGTGGCTTCCGCCAAAAGAGAAGGCATTACCTGCATAGAAGGAGATATCGTGGTAGATGCTTCGGCTTTTGGGTCAGATTGTGTTCCGCATACGTGGTCATATAATGACTTAGGAAATTACTATGCCGCGGGCGTGTGGGGGGTTAATGTAAATGAAAACTCGTACAAACTGAGTTTCCAAAGGAAAGGAAAAAAGATAGCAGGTACAACGATTCAACCACCGATTCCACAATTGTTTTTCACTAACGAACTTGAATTAGGTGCTCCAGATTCCGGAGATCAAGCGTACGTTTTTTGTGCACCATACCAAAGTCATGCGTACATAAGAGGCAGTATTCCAAGAGGAAAAGGTAACTTTTCCATACGAGGTTCAATGCCCAACGCTCCTTTATTTTTGGGCGTAAGCCTACAGAAGACACTGGAAGATAATGGTATTAAATCGCAAAGAGTTCACGTGGAATTCGACAAACAAATAACAGGAAAATCGATCTTCACGCATAATGGTATACCATTAAAGAGAATAGTAAAATCCGCTATTCAAAAAAGCATCAATCTATACTGTGAATCTTTTTTGAAGACGTTGGGAAGTGGAGATAGAGCAGATGGAATCGAATTTATGGAAGCTGAATTGAAAAAAATTGGTGCCATAAAAACAGAAGCCGATATCCAGCTTGCAGACGGAAGTGGACTTTCTCAACGCAATTACATCAGTGCAAACACACAAGCTGAGTTTCTGCGAAAAACATACAAATCCAATCCTTCGATTAAAGAATTACTTGCAAGAAATGGCTACGATGGCACTTTAAAAAACAAGTTCGTTTCGAAATCTCTCAATGGAAAAATCTATGGAAAGTCAGGTTCGATGGGAAATGTTCGCGCGTATACTGGAATTTTGAAAACCAACAGTGGCAAGGAATTAGCCTTTAGTATTATGGTTAATAATTACACCGCGAATTATCGAGATGTTGATAACCATATTCAGCGATTGCTCGAAAAGGCAGTGGGGATGTAGGAGTTTGTTCAGGATTTGCGTCCTGTATAGATTTAATACAAATCTTTGTGGCTTGTCCTATACCAATTCTGTTTTAAGGTTTCACTTTATTTTTAAGAATTATTAAACCCGAATTATGCATTAGGTTTTCGTAATGAGAGCTTAAAATGCAAAGAGAATGGGAGCTCAACAGTTCTTTT
>CALBVQ010000213.1 GCA_937969485.1 uncultured Saprospiraceae bacterium
TAGAGGCAACTCGAAACGGCAATATCACCTCCACATTAGATAAATCATTTTTTATTTTTGAAGATGGTGATTTTACTCATAACATTAATGGTGATACGATTAGTAGTACCTACAAAGTAATGAGTAACAATATGATTCAGAGTGACGATGAAATCATAAAAGAAATTGAAGTCACAAAATTACAAAACGACACTATTAGCTTCAAAACGAAAATCAGCAATTTCAAATTTGAGTTTTTAATGAAAAGAATAGATGAATAAAAAAGACATACTGTGTTTCTTTACTGCATTTTTAGTCCTTTCTAATTTGCTTTTTGCTAAGATAGACGCTGATATTGATGTTTCTATGTATTATCAAAATCAAGTTCCTTTTGTCGATGTAAGCTTCCATATTGTAGGATCAAGTCTTACGCAAAAAAAATTAGAAAATGCATATGTTGAATCAAGAGTAAACGTGCTTGTTACGATACTTCAAGGAGAACAAATCATAGACTTCAAAAAGTATGGTCTCGTTTCGCCAAAAACCTCAGCACCATCTGACTTTATAGACTTGCGTCGTTTTGTGTTAGAAGCAGGACGATACAATGTGATTGTTGAGCTAACCGACCAACTTGATAATGAAAATCGTGCATCGATTTCAACAGAACTAGTTGTAGAAGAATGGCAAGACAATCCTTTCATGTCCAATATCCAACTGCTTCATCGTGTCACTAAATCGGATGATATAGACAATCCCTTCTTTAGATATGGAAACATTTTTGAACCTGCGGCTTATAACTTCTTTCACAGAAGCATGGATAAGTTAATAGTCTTTGCTGAACTTTATGCCTTGGATAAATCTCCAGATAATGCACTAGCAGCAAGAATTTCAATCCGTAACTTGGATCGTTCTGATCTTGATCCTTTGATAAAGTACAAGAAAATTGAATGTAGTGAAAAAAATGTAATTACAGAGTTTTTTTCAATAGCTGAAATGATTAGCGGAAATTATGAACTTAAAATTGAAGTAGTAAATCCAGCTAGTGAAGTAATTTTGGAGCAGACAGAGTTTTTTCAAAGAAGTAACCCTGCGTATGACCGAGAGCTTTTGAAGGAAAGTGAGATAGATCTGAATGAGACTTTTGTAGGAGAATTGACAACTGATGAACTTAGATACCACCTTAAGGCTCTTGCACCTCGACTTCCTCAGAATGAAATATCTTTATTAAACTTGCTACTTAAGGAGAACAATACCCAGGGCCAAAAATTCTTTCTGTTTAATTACTGGAATACATTTAATCCCATCCGCCCTCGAGACTCATTTGAACAGTATAAGCAGATTGCGAAAGCAGTTGACGTTAAATTTTATTCTACCGTAGGAAGAGGATTTGAAACAGATAGAGGCTATATATTCTTGAAATATGGTAAACCAAAAGACGTAATTTCTGTCGAAAATGAACCATCTGCTCCGCCTTATGAAATTTGGTTTTATGACAAATTAGACATAACTGGAGAAACAAACATGAAGTTCTTATTCTACAATCCTTCACTAGGTGGAAACGACTATCAGCTACTACACAGTACTTCCCGCTACGAAAAGCAAAACAGACAATGGGAATTAGAGCTATACGCTGATGCCCCCAATGAAATAGAGGGCAATAGAGTTGATGCCACAACCGTCGTGGATAATGTGAATAGAAGGGCTAGAGAGTACTTCGAGGACAACAATTAATATATCTTCGCATACAAATTAAATTAAATCGAAAATCGATACCAAATCATTTATGATAAACAAATTAACAATTAAATTACTATTTACGATTCTACTAGTAGTGGTAATTACAGCCTCTTCTTTTTCACAAGGATCAGTAAGAGGGTCAGTATTTGACGAATCTTCAGGAGCACCCGTAGGATTTTGTAACGTATTTCTAGAAAATACAACTTATGGTGTAAATACCGACGCAGATGGATTTTACACCCTCAGTAAGGTGCCCGCAGGAACTTATAACCTGCAAGCTACATTTATCGGCTACGATACCGCCAGCGTACAAATAGCAGTTAGAGATGGGGAAGTTCAGACCCAGCAATTGTTTTTAAAAGAATCAGGTGTACAAATTGAAGAGGTGAGTATTTCTGCCGAAAGAGCTGTTGCTCGGAATGAGGTGAAAATCAGCCAATTAAGCATCAGTCCTCAACAAATATCCATGATGCCTTCAACAGGAGGAGAGCCTGACATCGTGCAGTATTTGCAAGTAATTCCAGGTGTAATTTCAACTGGAGATGCTGGTGGTCAAATCTTTATTCGAGGTGGCTCACCAGTTCAGAATAAGATCCTGATGGATGGATTAACAATTTTTAATCCGTTTCATAGTATCGGTTTCTTCTCGACATTCGAGACTAATGCAATAAGAAATGTTGATGTTCTCACCGGTGGTTTCAATGCCGATCATGGAGGGAGAATATCTGCGATTGTAGAAATTAACACAAAGGATGGTGACAAGAAAAAATTAAGTGGATCGGTATCAGCAAGTCCCTTTTTGGCGAAAGCCTTCATTGAAGGACCTCTTGTAAAGCAGACCAAAAACGGTGGATCAACCTCATTTATGCTATCGCATAAACGAAGTTTTATTGATCAAACAGGAGCTACTCTTTATCCCTATGCTGCAATTAGTGACTCAATAGGATTGCCTTTTTCTCTAAATGATACTTACGGAAAGTTGAGCATGATCAATAAAAATGGTTCGCATCTATCTTTATTTGGATTTAATTACCTTGATAACTTCAATAATCCAGCGGTAGCTAGTATAGGATGGAAAAATCAAGGGGGAGGAGCAAACTTCAGACTTCTTCTTGATAATAGTGACCTTGTACTCAATGGATTAGTGGGCTACACTACCTATGACATAGCATTTACTCAACAAAATGATGAAGATCCTCGGACAAGTTCTGTAGGTAACTTTGTAGGGCGATTCGATTTCGACTACTACATGCCTACAGGTTCATTCACATATGGTGTTGAAGTAAATGTACTAAATACAGAATTTGATTTTACTAACCCTTTTGGACTATCTATTAGCACGAGACAAAGTTCACCTGATATTGCTGGATTTGCTAAACTTAGATATAAGATCGGGAATTTAATTATTGAGCCTGGATTTAGAGGAATATACTATGCAGCCTTATCAGAGTTCTCTCCTGAACCGAGACTAGGGTTGAAATATAATATAACAGATGACTTGAGGCTTAAAGTAGCTGGTGGATTATATAGCCAAAATCTCTTAGCTACTAGTAACGAGCAGGATGTGATTGCCTTGTTTAATGGATTCTTGACGTCTCCAGAAAGTGGAATTTCTCTTCTAGGAGGAGAAGAAAGAACTGCTTCCAATCTGCAAAAGGCAACTCATTTGGTCGGTGGATTGGAAGTTGATGTGAAGAAAAATCTAACGTTAAATTTTGAATCATACTATAAAAGTTTTGATCAATTAATTGTTGTTAATCGTAATAAGGTTGATGCTCAAACTCCTGACTACACAAGCGAAAATGGAGTAGCGTACGGTGGAGATATTACAGCAAAGTATCAACTTCCCAATATATACTTTTGGGCAACATACGCAGTAGGATATGTTACTCGATTTGATGGGGAGCAAACTTATCCAACTATCTTCGATAGAAGACATAATATGAATATACTTGCCAATTACCAATTTGGCGCAAATAACTCTTGGGAAGCAGGGGTAAGATGGAATTATGGTAGCGGATTCCCATTTACACAGACTGTGGCCTTCTATAATTCAATAGATTTCGTTGATGGTGCCGAAACGGACATTGTAACTGAGAACCCAGACGATGTAGGAGTTTTATATAGCCAAACACGTAACGGTGGGCGCCTTCCCAGTTACCACAGATTAGACTTCTCTCTCATAAAAAGAATTAGTTTTGGTGACAAAGGAGAAT
>CALBVQ010000214.1 GCA_937969485.1 uncultured Saprospiraceae bacterium
ACGGCTGCGCTTCAAAAGAACTGTTGAGCTCCCATTCTCTTTGCATTTTACGCTCTCGTGACGAAATCCTAATGCATATTTCGGGTTTAATAATTCTTAAAAATAAAGTGAAACCTTAAAACAGAATTGGAATTAATGCATCTTTAGGGTTAAATCTGGATAACACCACAATTGGGGCGCATGAAAAGGTGGCCATTTCGTAAAAAGCAATTTTTAAATTCTGAGCTGTACCGAAGACTGAAAAGTCTTAGCCTACGTAGGGTGTTGTATCAATTGATAAACCACAATTGCAAGTACAATCGTGCGCGCTGTCCAAGCCCATGTTCGAATCCAGTTTACTGTTACTAATTTTGAGATTTTTGAGTTGTCTTTAGCAGCACCGAGCTTACCATGTAACGGCACGGCTTGTAAAAATGTATTAAGCCACACAATTCCTACAAGCCCAAGACAAATTAAAGGGTAAACTTTTGGCGTAAGCCATGCCCAATATATACTCATCGCAAGCTCAGCCAGCATCAATGGCATAACGATGAAGCTTATTGATTTCGAATGGTGGGAATGAAATTCTCGCCATTTACTATGGTCTACGAAAAGGAAAGAAGGATAGTGGGTGAGTTGAATAAGCCACACTAGTCCTGTCAAGCAAGAAGAGATGATTAATTGTAAAAGAATAAGTATGTTCATATCTTAATCTTGCGTGCGACTAGGCAACAGCAGTTGAATTCCATATGATAACACGATCACGATAAGGCAACCTATGGCATTGAGCCATAAATAAGCCAACTCAATCACCTCGATATGCTCAAGATAGAACATTGTCAAGATTATTATTTCACCAATAATTGCCGCGATAAAAATTGCTGTACCTCGTACATACTTTATGAAAAACGCCACGGCAAATACGCCCAAGATCACTCCATAAAACAAAGAGCCTATGATGTTCACTGCCTCTATCAAGTTGTCAAATAGAGAGGCAAAGGAGGCGAAAAATAAGGCGATAAGTCCCCATAATGCAGTTGTAATTTTAGCGGTTTTGAGGTAATGGTTATCATCTTTTCCAGGGTTGATACTTCTACGATATATATCAGATACTGAACAAGTTGCAAGTGCATTCAATTCTGCACTGGTTGAAGACATGGCTGCCGCCAAAATAACAGCTAACAGTAAACCAACCAGTCCCACTGGTAAGTTTTTGGTAATAAATGTTATAAAGACATAGTCAGTATCTTCTGCCTCAAGTTTTAAATTCGTCTCCTCATTTATTTTGGTGAGTAGCTCTTTTGCTTCGCTTCTTAGATTGCGCTCGTTGCTAAGATGGGTCATGACTTCGGCTTGCGCTGCATCTACTTCATAATCAGATTTCATAGCCTTGTTCAACGCATAGATCGCATCCCTTTTCTCTTCTTGCAGTTTATCATGCTCTCTTTCCAATAGTGCATATTCATCTCCATAAGATGACGCTTGAATTATTTCAACGTTTGC
Source organism: uncultured Saprospiraceae bacterium (assembly GCA_937969485.1). Taxonomy (GTDB): domain Bacteria; phylum Bacteroidota; class Bacteroidia; order Chitinophagales; family Saprospiraceae; genus JAHDFB01. The sequence goes on from CALBVQ010000214.1 coordinate 1,483, forward strand.
CTTATTGAAATGCAGCGGGGAAGGATTGAATTGGTAGAACATGAATACCATGATTCCTACTAATAAGATTCCAATCTGCATAGGAACTTTAAAAATACCGTTAAATAACAGACCTAGTCGACTTTCGGTTAGTGACTTTCCTGAAAGATATCGCTGAACTTGCGATTGATCCGTTCCGAAATAACTCAGGAATAAGAATGTACCCGCTAGGATCCCTGACCAGACATTGTACTTGTTACTTAAGTCAAATTCCCAATCAATAACATTCAATTTCCCCATTTTTCCCGCTAAATCTAAACTTTCACCAGCAGTAATGTCTGCTGGCAATTTATAGACAATCACTAGATAGGCGATAAACATTCCCGACAAAATGACGATCATTTGCTGTTTTTGTGTTTGACTCACAGCAACAGCACCACCTAGCACAGTATATATTATCACGACAACTCCTATTATGATTGTAGTTAGTTGTAAGTTCCAGCCAAGGATTGACGAAAGAATTATCGATGGTGCAAAGATTGTTAATCCGGCTGCAAGGCCTCTTTGGATCAGGAACAAGATACTGGTTAATGTTCGAGTCTTGACATCGAACCTGTTTTCGAGATACTCATACGCTGTCACCACATTGGTCCGATAATACAAGGGGAGCACAAATACACATAGTATTACCATAGCAATGGGAAGGCCAATATAAAATTGAGCAAAGCGCATTCCATCATCATAGGCCTGTCCAGGAGTAGATAAAAATGTAATCGCACTCGCTTGGGTAGCCATTACGGACAAACCTATTGTCCACCATTTCAGGTCTTTATTTCCAACGAAGTAGGATTGGCTATTCTTTACGTCTTTCGTCTTCCATATCCCATAAGCAACGATTGCAAATAGAATTACAAATAAAACAATCCAGTCAATAGTATGCATTAGCTATAGATGTAGGTGAAGTAGGTGAAAAATGCTATCACTAAAGCATGTAAAGCTAGTACAGCAAGGTATAAGTTACGCCAAGAACCTAGTACTGGTGGCTTATCATTTTCCATTATGGTCGGTTTTGTTGGCCGTAAGAAATAAGATTTGCAAATAGCCTATATGCGCCAGGCACTCCCGCAGGAAGTTCTCTAAAGAAGCTGTATCCAGTGTAGACGAACTTGCCTTTACCATAATCGGCAACCAACAATCCACCCTGCAACCCATCTTCACCCACATCTGCTGAACTAAGCAGTGGAGTATAGTTAGAATCCCATTCATCAGGGAAGTATAGACCTCGTTCTTGCACCCAGTTTTCAAAGTCCTTTTCGGTAATTTTATTGGGATAATTCAAGATGGGATGATCTGGGTCAAGTATCTTCACCGCAGCGTATTCATCCGTCACTCGCTTACGGCTAAGCTTTAAAGGATATGGACCCAGTTGTTCAGCCTTCAAACGTCTACTCGTATTGTATTGAGTTACTACAGTTCCACCATTTTCTACGTATTCCATTAATACCTTATGATGGAATTTCATGTTATCCAGCACATTATACGCACGAATTCCCACGATAACAGCGGGGTACTGATGTAGAACTTCTGCTCTTATATCTTCTTCTTTAATCTCGTCTACAATGTAACCTATTGCTCGTAATGCCTCTGGAACCTTATCGCTAGCTCCCATTATGTAGGCAACTCGATTTCCTACAGATTTTATATCAATACATATTGCGTTTATTTCATTCGACTGAAGAACTTGTTGTGTAGGAATGTGGTCGTAAGCTATCTTCACTAACTTGTCTGTGTACGATTCACCATCTACTTCTAGCATAAAGACCATTTTGCTTGGATCTTGGACATTGGGAGCTGTAACTTCTAGGTCCACATAGAGTTTTTCGTTTTTTGAGTCAAGCTCAAAAGGAATCTTCTCAGGAGTCACTTTCCACTTGTCGTCGTAGCACGGAATGAGGGTCCCTTTTACGTTGTCTTTGCCTGCCATTACCTCTACACGCATAGTCTGGGTCTGCCCAGGGCGAAAGATTACAGTTTCATTTTTTACTTCTGCATAGGCTGGTGCCAAAATGTCAAATGGTTCATATACCTCTCCTTTCACTGGATCGCCTTTTTTGTAAACCAAAGGTCTTGTGATTATAACGGAATTCGTCCCATTCGTTAATTCAAAAGTGAAAACTACAGGATCCGGTGTTTCAGGTAAGCCAATCAAAGACTTGTCTTCAACTTTATACATTCCTAAGGTTCCTTCTTTTCTTAACCAATAGGCAGCACTGTACTTGCTTGATGTCGGAATCATATATTCTTCTTCGAAGGATTGGCCAATGTTATTATCTAGTGCTTTGTTTACGTTTATTGTAATTCCTGCTGGATCAGAAGTGATTGCTTTCAACATCCATTTCTCTGGACTTCTATTAATGGCTTCTATCTCAACAGCTGTTTTTTGGCCAGGAGCCAGAGACATTTGATTAGTGTAAACATCGAGGTAGAGTCCACTACAGGCAGTCAACAAGGTATTTACTTCTGCTAACTTTCTGTCCTTCCATACACTGCTCTCAAGTGCTTTTATAGCCGTTTGTATTTCTAACAGTTGAGCTGTTGATAAATAGGGTTTGGATGGGTTGAAATCTCGTGTTAATTCCTGCACCATATTCTTAATCTTTCCTGATTTGTCTACGCGATCCCAGCTTGTATCTATTCCTGCGAATACATCGTCTTTGGCAGTAGGTCTTGATCCATCGAGCCATTCCATGTACTCTATTGATTCTCCTCGTCTTCCTGTGGATCCGAAACCTTGACATTTATGCTGTGAACGTGATTCTGCAGCTATTTCAGAATTTGATTTTCCCTTAAGGGGATAGTAAACGCCTATATCTGCTGTGAATAGGTTCGTCTTGTCAGCTTTTGCGAATTTCTCTCGACTTCCATAAAACCACCAACTTGTATTGAAAAAAATCCTGGACGCCTGATGAGTAGGGTAGGTTGCTAGTTGTTCAGGATAGGCCTTTGAATCGCCACTTTTGCTAAAAGCTTCAACACCTAACATGGCTGAGCCGGTATGATGGCCATGTGTTGTGCCAGGTGATCGGTGATCAAAGCGATTTATGATTATGTCTGGCTGAAACTTACGGATTGTCATCACCACATCACTCAACACTTCTTCTTTGTTCCATATATCAAACGTCTCATCGGGATGTTTAGAGTACCCAAAATCGTTGGCACGAGAAAAGAACTGTTTTCCTCCGTCAATTCTTCTTGCAGCCAAAAGCTCTTGAGTTCTCAAGACACCTAAAAGTTCTTGAATCTCTGTACCGATCAAATTTTGACCTCCGTCTCCTCTGGTCAAAGAAAGGTAAGCGGTTTCTGCTTTTTTCTCATTGGCCATGTAGGAGATCAACCGAGTATTTTCGTCGTCGGGGTGTGCTGCTACATATAATACTGAGCCTAAAAAGCCAAGTTTTTCTATGTGATGCTGGATTTCAGAGCTTGTCCACTTTGTGGGTGCCTGTGCGAATGTGCTTCCTACAAAAAAAAGACACAAGAAAGAAAACGTATTAAATATTTTCATAATATATAAAAATATGTTTTATATTAGTGTTATAAATTTCTGATGTAAATATATGTTAAGTTTGAGAACTTGAACCGATTTCACTTTTACTAACTTATAGAAAGATACAGTAACAGACAACTAGATGCATTGTTTTATTGGTTTGTTATTTAGAGCGAGTTGATTCCTGCTAAGTAGCATAACGCCGAATGTTATACCAATTCTGTTTTAGAATTTCGCATATTTTTAAGTTTATAAAAGCAATTACTTCGTTAGAAATACTCATGATAGCTATGGCTATCCTTGCGTTTTCTGCCTTGTACTTGATTTAATAATTCCTGAAAATAAAGTATAATTCCTGAAAATAAAGTGAAACCTTAAAACAGAATTAGTAAAAGTGCTATGAGTAGAAAATATATGCTCTCATTAGCATCTGTAAAAGAGAAAATATCTATATTGCAGCAGATAATGAACTTACTATAAACGCTTACTTTATATGCTGATACTTGCTGTAGCTGCCTTTTTCGTAATTTGCGGAATTTGTGCGGTAAATTTGAAGAAAATCGTCTGATCTGGCTAGTTGCCACGATTCTTAAGATGATTTCATTCCATTAATTGATAGCTGGAAGTGCTCCTCCTTGAGTTTCTTCTGAGTTGTCGCAATCTCCTTCTGGATTCTTTCCACATACATTACAATTCCCAAACTGATCTTTCAACATTGGGTTATTGCTTGCACATGTACCTCTGAACTCATTACCTGTCATAATCTGACGTATATTTATAAGAAAGAAGCTAAGTCCAAATACAGTGAAAATAATGAGAAATATATATAGGAATGACATAATTCAAAATTTACGCAAAGTTGTTATTAATTAAATATATTAACAAACTTTACATCTTAAAGTTCGAAATTCTATTCTTCCTGAAGTTATTGGTAACCTTAAAAGAGTATTATATTGTTGAAGTTCAATGTTTTGAGTGTTAGTAGCTTGTTGTACCTGCCAATACGTTGCGGGTTATTTGACTTTTGGCGGCAGCCATTTTATTTAATCATACTTTTTCGCATCTTCCCATAGTTTATCCATTTCCACCAAACTCATATCCTGCAGTGCTTTCGGGGCTCGATCCTCAATATATTCAAAGCGTTTCTTGAATTTCTTGTTCACCTTTTCAAGCGCTGTTTCCGGATCTATATCAAGATATCGAGCATAGTTTATGAGAGAGAAAAGCACATCACCGAATTCTTCTTCTTGCTTCTTTTTATCTTTATTGTCTACAACCTCTTTCAACTCATTCATCTCCTCCATTACCTTTGCCCACACATCGTCCTTGTGTTCCCACTCAAATCCAACTTGAGCTGTTTTTTCTTGCAT
>CALBVQ010000215.1 GCA_937969485.1 uncultured Saprospiraceae bacterium
CATGAGACATCCATATTTGAGAAGAAGTAGAAATACCTTCAAAGAAAATATCGTCTTTGATTACTTGCAGAGCTGCCTTACCGTATTCTCGCTTTGAACTTCGTTCAACCTTACCCCCGCAATAATTAGCGATGTACTGGGCTCCATAGCAAATACCTAAAACGGGCACTTTACCAAGAAGTTTATCCAATTCTACCTGCAGAGCATCCTCCTCTAGCACTGAAAAAGGTGAACCTGACAAAATCACAGCTTTGATATCGTCTGTCAATTCTGGAATCTTATTGTAGGGTAATATCTCACAATAAACTTCAATCTCTCTCACCCTCCTTGCAATTAGCTGTGTATATTGAGACCCAAAGTCAAGTATTATTATCTTTTCTTTCATTGCTGATTTGTAAGCGACAAAAGTAATATAATATAAGGGTATTTGTGTATTCATATATGAAAATTATATATGAATATAGACTAGGCCAATCTTAGCAATTGATATAGCTAGAAAGAGGTCCTATTTCAACTTAATTTATGCATAATGATTTTCCTTACGATTATTATGTTTCAGATCAATTGAAATCTACATAGCGCATCATGAATGATGCACTCCAGAAATGGCAACATTCAAGTCGATATAAACAGGAAACCAAAATTTGAAGTTTTAGAAGGGCATCCAACTCCGAATTTACTCGGATTCGCAATATACATGGCCATCTAGATACTGATCGGTATTATAAAGCTTTCCTGCTTTATAACTGCACTGTTTTAGTATCCTGGCGGATCCTATCTAGAGGAAAAATACGATCATTAGATAAATTATCCACTAAATCTATTGCCAAATCCCAAAAAAAAGGACGGTTATGATCGATTCTTGAAGTGTTAATATGAGTCTAATTTCTTGCATTCTTACTTACTATCGAAAAATAGGTCGTCAATGATTTCAACGACAGCAGAAATCAATTAATTAAGCCAGCCTGATTAACCATCCGACTTCTCTACGAATTCTATAGAAACTTGACCTGCATTTGCATTGTTGTACGGACGTATTCCCGTATCAATCTTGGCAGGAGGCACGCCATATGTTTCTAGCAGATCCTTGCAAGCTCTCATTCTATTCTCTGCAAGCTTCTTATTGGTATCATCTCCTGCGGTTACGAATGATCTGATTTCGATAAACTTCTCTGGAGATTCTTTATGAGCTACGCTGATCTTCTTGATTTGATTAATCAGAACTGGGGTAAGTCTTGCTGTAAATCCTTGAAACTTCAGATCATAAACATTTTCATTCACAAGGTCATCAGCGTTAGTCCGATTAATTACCGTTGGTTTTTGTACTTCTTCTCTGTCCGTTCGAATGATTGTTGTTTTCATTGATCTAGAATCAACAACAGGCTTCTCACCACCTGATGGATTTTCCGCTACCTTAGTAGAGGTGCCAGCTACTACCGTTGAACCTGTTTTAGGAGTTGCATTAGCATCTACAAGCTCAATATCACCTACTGTTGTTGTATTTAGAGGGCTAATATATTCAGCTATAACCGATTGCGGGCGAGTATAAGGCCCTAGAGGCATTGGGGGCACTGCATCAGCAGCAAGATTTCCCTTCATTACCTCAGGTGCAGTACGTATAAATTCAAGAATCTCCCCGTCAGGAGTCATTGAGACCACATACGGGTAACTCTTATACAGAATATAATCTTGAATTATATTAGTCTGTGAAAAGCTTAATTGTGTGTAAACTAGCAAGGTCAATAGGCTAGCAAGGCGAGATATCTTAGGATTAATTTGCATAATAATATGTTCAGTCATTATTAACGACAAGTATATTCATTAAATTGCACATTGTCAATAGATACACTAGTCAATTAGACCTCGACCAGCCTTTTTAATCTTGTCCTCTGCCTGTAATTGTTTCAGTACTTTATCGAGAATTCCATTTACAAACTCCTTGGACTTTGGAGTAGAATACATCTTTGATATCTCAACATATTCATTCATGGTTACTTTTACTGGAATTGTTTCAAATTCTAGAAACTCCATGATCGCCATCTTAATGAAGATCATGTCAAGTATAGCTAACCGTTCGTGATCCCAATTATCTAAAATCGGCTTAATTATTTCAAGTAACTCGTCATCTTCCTCAAAGGTTAAATCTAAAAGCTCTTTTCCGAAATCATTTACTATTAATGTGTCTGGCTTATGTTTATCGAAAATATTTTCAGCTGTAGTATCTCCTTTAAGTATCTTCTTTATTGTTCCTACCACGACACTCTTGTCGTCAATCCAACTGATATAATTTTCTTCCATTATATCATTGAAGAATTCACTCTTACGGCAGAATCGAAATAATTCCAAAAGAATCTGCAGATGCGCTTCGTCTGTTTTCTCACCAGTAATATAATTCAGGTAGCTTTCTTCCTTTAAGAATTCGTAATAGATGTTCTTGGACATGTCATTCGAAATCTTCGTAGACAAATTAAGCTTATCGATTTTCAAACGGAAGTACTTATTGTCTTCTAGACCCTGAATTTTAGGATTCTCGTATAATGTAGGAGCAAAATTTTTGTCAACTTCAGATGGTAGATATTTAGACTTACGTTTCTCTGCATCTTCGGTAGACACTTTGGTTACTTTGATAAATGCATAGAGACACATAAGAAAGAGTTCATACGTATCCCTGACGGATTTATCGTAAGCAGACTTAGCCATCTTAACATTGAGTGTTTCATCTCTTGAAACAGAATACAATATTTTCATGACCTTTATCCTAATTCCTCTTCTACTCAGCATGATTGTCGATTAACGTTGTTGGGTTACAAAGAAAAAGAATCTCAAGGAAATATTATAAAAAACCTTAATTTATTTAGCAATCTCTGCAAATGAAGGTAATTTACGAATATGAAACTTCTTTTTTATTTCAGCACCATCCATTATCATAACACCAGGGTTTGATCGAATAATTGTCTTCAACAAAATATCATCACCGGTAAACACCTGAGCATCAATACCTGTGTCCTCAATAAAATCCTGAGCAGCTTCTCCTGAAACTCCAGCAGTTAAGAAAAATACTTTATATCCGCTTGCACGCGCCTCATCTGTAAAGGTTTTTAATTTTTCTGTGTAAAGGGATATATAATCCTCTTTTGCTTGAAAATCAACTTCCACTTTGTCTACGCTCACAAATTTCTGCATCTCTTCCTCACTTTCTGCATCGAAAATAGTGATCGTATCTACTACGGTAACTTCATTTTTTACCGTATTACCTTTTAACTTCTGTGCAACAATCCATATGCTCTTTCCTTCATTCTCCAATAATTCATAAGTTGCTTCATCCCCGTCAGTATTATTCATATCAAATTCGCTAATCTTCGAAGGAGTCAAAGTTGGTTCGGTTCTGATCTGCTCTTCAACTTCCCATTCTTCTGAATACTTGCTGTAATCGGCCATGCTCACCTCCATTTTCTTGTTGTTATCCGCTTTATTCTTCATCAAGAATCCAGTTACTTGAACTGCAGCTTGAGCGTCCTGCTCTATTTGTTTTTGAGCTTGAATATCAACACCTTCCTTGAACGGACGGAAATCAACATGTGGAATATCCCATACATAATTACTAAAACAGTAAACTGTGACAAGCAGCGTTGAGATCACTGTAGTCCACAATGCCGCTTTCTTATTCAATATACAGTGCATCTTTTTTCTAAAAAGAAGAAATATCATTCCTGGAATCAGTAGGAAAACATCCTTGAAAAATGATGTCTTTGGTTCTAATTTTAGGAAGTCACCAAAACATCCGCAGTCTGTCACTTTCATGTTTGATGCCTTATAGTCACCCCAGCTAGCAAGATTAAAGAATGTGCCATCGCCAGGAACATAACCCGTTAGATATGTAAAACCAGTGAGAAAGGTAAACATGGCTATCAACAGAAAGAAGGCCCATGTCGCAAACTTCCTGTAAATTCCGAAAAGGATCATCAATCCTAAGACAATTTCGAATACAATCATGATCACAGAGAAACTCACGCTGTAACTATTCAGAATAGGAAACATAGGTGCAATAAAAGACATCCAACTCGCTTCAAACGCGCTCTCGAATTCAGCAAAATACTGATCCATTTTATACGCAGTTCCTAGAGGGTCTACTGCTTTTACCGCTCCTGAAAACAAAAACAATATTCCTACGTATGCCTGAATAAAACTCATCCAAAGGTGCTTCGGCTTCTTAATAAAGTAAAGCCCAACAGTGAACAAAACGGCAGCAATACCGACTCCTATTAATAATGCTGGCAATGTAATTGACATCTCTTTTATATTTTAGTTATTCAATTTTATTAAGCAGAACATCGCATAATTAATGATGTCCATATAGTTACTATCAAGCCCTTCTGAAACAGTCGTCTTCCCTTGATTATCCTCGATTTGCTTTATTCTCATAAGCTTCATAAGAATAAGGTCATTCATCGAACTCACTCTCATATCTCTCCACGCTTCTCCGTAATCGTGATTCTTTCTAAGCATTAAATCCCTTACGACCTCTATATACTGTTCATACTCTGCAGCTGCTTTCTCATATTCCCAGTCT
>CALBVQ010000216.1 GCA_937969485.1 uncultured Saprospiraceae bacterium
GAAAAGAAGTTCATGAAATGGCTTGATAGACATGAAGTCATACTCATATATGGTGCCCGTCAAGTAGGGAAAACAACTTTCGTTAAAGATTTTGTCAGAAGTCACAAAAACGCAATTTACTATAATTGTGAAAATTCATTCGTTCAAGCTGCCTTATCTGAATTTAATACAGAAAAGATTTCTGCATTCTTCGGAAACAACAAATACATCTGCTTGGATGAAGGCCAGACAGTTGTTAACATAGGTAAAATACTGAAGTTCATTCATGACGAATTACCGCAATACAAAATCATAGTAACAGGATCTTCCAGCTTTGAACTTACCAATGAAATACTTGAGCCTTTGACTGGAAGAAACATAAGCCTGAAGATGCATCCTTTAAGCCTTAGTGAAATCCATAGCAATACAGGTAGGCTATTGGAAATACAGGAAAAGTTTGAAAGTATGATGATTTATGGTTTATACCCTGAAATTTATTTTTCGGATCATGGATTAAAAAAAGAAAAATTATTTCAGATATCCTCTGACTACATGTTCAAGGATGTACTGATTTTTGATGATGTCCGTCAATCGCATTTACTTAGAAAAATAATTCAATATCTAGCCTTTGCTGTAGGGTCTGAGATATCCTCGAACAATCTCGCGAATGAATTTCAAGTTGCAAGACAGACAGTTGATAAGTATTTAGATATACTAGAAAAGATGTTTGTCATATTTTCTCTATCCTCATACAGCAGAAATAAAAGTAATGAGTTAAAGAAAAAAAGAAAATACTACTTTTTTGACAATGGCCTAAGGAATGCTCTAATCAATAATTTTAATCCATTAGAAAGTAGAAGTGATGTAGGAGCACTATGGGAAAATTTTTGCATTTCTGAAATCATGAAACGAAACCTATTTGAAAACGATTTTCGAGAATACTATTTCTGGAGAACATATGACGGAGCAGAAATAGACTTAGTTCAGGAGAAAGATGAAAAATTGAACATTTGGGAATTCAAGTGGAATGCTAAGAAAAAAACAAGATTCCCTAAGTCTTTTCTAGAAAAATACGAAGTCGGAGATAAGCATATAATTTCGAGGGATGACCTATACTACTTTAGCTCACAACTATAAGCTAGTGCTAAATAATACCATTCCTATAAGCTCCCTTTCTGCCCTTCTTTGCATTGCTACGGTGATTGACTAAAAATTAGCGAAAGCGCTATATTTCGCAGGCATCAACGGAAAGTTCGATCGCAAATACAGTAGCATTGATTAAAAACAACAGAAAGAATCAACATGTGTGCATAAGGTGGATTCATGCTAATCTCTCCTTAGTAAATATTTACCAATGATAACCCGCTGACAATCTAAAACTGTAAAAGCCAAAGTCATACTTATTAATTATTCTAGAAGCTCCCAAGGGCGGAAAATACTCAAATTGTAAACCTGCATAATATCCATTCCGACTATAGACAAGGCTAGAAAAAGCATGTGGATTTAAATTTGTGATAAAGTCAAATTCACTTGTTGTATCTAATTCGTCATCGAAAGTACGACTGTACGCAAATTCAGAAGCAAGGCTTGCCATTCCTATAAAGCTAAGGTCTTCTGTAATTTTGATCGTTTGTAGATAACCGAATCCTACACCAATTCTCGAGAAAAACAAGTTTTCAGGAATGAGTTCATCGGCACCAAATATTGAATCAATCGTGCTAGCATTGGCATGAACAAGGGATCCTTTGATATATGCATTCGCAGTAAACGAGCCAGCTGTTCGAAGCTGCTTGTCAAGAAAGCCCATAAAGGATCTTACATTAATCTTATCCCTACTGAATGTGTACATAGCATAATTATCAAGATTCCATATGAATAAATCATTGCGGTAAGAATCTCTAAATTTAGTAACATAATTACCTAGCGAGAATTGATCTGCAACATATGAACCATCGAATCTAAAATAGAAATTCTTCGGATAATATCGCAAAACTACATTTAGCGAGCTACCAACCTTCCTATCATCTGTTGGAAAAGACCTAACTCCAGCGCCCAAGACAAGCGTAATAGCCTTGTATCGTCCCCTGATACCTACTGACTGAATCTGATTTCTGTGTAATATCGAAGGATTAGTTGATAAAGACCCACGGTATTGTAAAATAGATTGAAAATTCAGAAATCTAGTGTTTAGTCCTAATGTATACTTAGAAACAGTATCTCTCTCAAAGTATGGACTATCCATTACTTGAGCTTCTGCAAAAACGAAAGCAAAAAGAAAGACTAAAACGGTGTAGGATAGTTTTTTCATAGGCAAAAAAATGCTCTGGCATCAACGCGATACCAGAGCAAGATATGAATTTTCATTTTATTTTACACATTATCTAGCAAATGAAACTGCTCGCTTCTCACGAATTACAGTTACTTTCACTTGACCAGGATACTGCATTTCATCTTGTATTTTCTGAGAAATCATGAAGGATAAATCATCTGCATAGGTATCGGTTACTTTCTCACTTTCAACAATTACACGTAGTTCTCTACCAGCTTGTAATGCATAAGCCTTTTGAACTCCGTCATATCCCATTGCAAGTTCTTCTAATTCACCAATTCTTTCAAGGTAGCTCTCCAAAATTTCTCTACGCGCTCCTGGTCTTGCACCACTAATTGCATCACAAGCCTGTACTATCGGCGATAAAATATTATTCATCTCCACCTCATCGTGGTGAGCACCTACTGCATTACAAACAATTGCATGTTCCTTGTGCTTCTCACATAATTTCATCCCTAGGATTGCGTGAGACAATTCACTTTCTTCCTCAGCCACCTTTCCTATATCGTGTAATAGACCAGCACGCTTTGCCATTTTAGCTTGTTTAGGTGAAAGACCTAGTTCTGCTGCCATGATTGCACATAAATGAGCTGTTTCAATACTATGCTTAAGAAGATTCTGACCGTAAGATGAACGGTAACGCATTCTACCAACCATTTTTACTAAGTAAGGATCTAGACCATGAATATCCAGATCAATCACAGTACGCTCTCCTATCTCGATAATCTGTTCCGTCAATTGCTTTTTAGTCTTTGCTACAATCTCTTCAATCTTAGTAGGATGAATTCTACCATCTGCAACTAGTCGTTTCAATGCTAATCTACATATCTCTCTACGGATAGGATCGAAACTACTAATCACAATTGCCTCCGGAGTATCATCTACAACGATTTCGGCTCCTGTTGCAGCTTCTAGAGCTCTAATGTTTCTACCTTCCCGACCAATGATCTGGCCTTTGATGTCATCACTTTCAAGATTAAATACAGAAACTGTATTTTCGATTGTATATTCAGCACACATTCGCTGAATTGACTGAATAACAATTTTTTTAGCTTGCTTACTAGCGTTGGCTTGCGCACGTGAAACTGCTTCCTTTTCTATAGCTAGCGCAGCTGTTTCAGCTTTTCCTCTTACCGCTTCTAGCAGTTGTTCTTTTGCTTCTGCTTCTGTCAACTTAGATACATTTTCAAGCACCTTGATTCGTTCTTCATTAGCTGCATCAAGCTCTTCCTTCTTCTTTGTGACTATCTTTAATTGCTTTTCAAGATTGGACTTGATGGTTTTCATCTCAACTCGCTCATTCTCGAAGTTTTCAGAATCATTTCGGAGTTTATCTTTTTTGGATTGAAGTTCCTTTTCCATGGCTTTCACTTCCATTTCTCTCTCCTTCAACTGAACTTTGTGATTTGCCTTGTCCGACTCGAACTCAGCTTTCATCTTTGAATAACGCTCCTTAGCTTCGTTGATCTTTTTCTGCTTGATCTTGTCATGTTTCTGCTCAGCAGTAGCGGTAATTTTTTCAGCTTTTGTCTCTGCCTCGTCAATTTTACGTTTGGCTGTAAGCTCGGCTTCTTTCAAAGTAAGATCAGCTTTTTTGTTGATCTCATCAATTTTGTTCTTATTCAGATTTCGCATTGTCAAATAGACAATCAAAAAACCTATTACAGCCCCTGCTACTAAGCCAATAATTACACCTATTGGTATTCCCATTATTTAAAATTTTTCCCATGCGACATCTTTTGCCTCTGGGTATATTAATAAATAATCACATTTTCAAGAAAAGAGAAATACAGTATGATGCCAATTACTTCGCTAGTTCATTTTCTACCGTGTCCAATATATCAACGACAGCATTTTCGCTGTGTAGTTTGTTATTCTGTATAGTAAATGCCTGTTCTATGCATATCATAGCAAGGCAATCTTGCAGTGACATATTAGCATAATGCTGCTGAAAAGTCTTAATTTTATTGGCAATCTCATTCTCTATAGTCTTTGCACTCTTTAGCTCCTCTTTGTTCAATCGCAATGGAAATTCCTTTCCTCCTACAGCTATTTTTGACTTTGTGAGATTATCCATTTGTTATACAGTTTTCAACATATCTAGGCAGGCATCCAGTTCTTGTACTTGCTTATCGATATCCGCTTTTATTCCTTTCGCTTCATCACTGCTCATACGTTCCTGGCTGCTCATTAATTCTGCTTTCTCGTTTTCAAGTTGTGTGATTCTTGATTTTAAACCATCCCGCTCACTTTTGAGCTGAGAAATTGATGCTTTCATCTCTCTAATTTGAGAAATAATTGTGTCCAATCGTGCATCTTTTTTTTTCATAATCACCAAATATATGCCAATTCTACCACTTTCAATTGCTAAATCGGTATATATTCACTTTTACACTAATATGTTTAACAGTTTTTGATCCTCTCAATGCCTTGCAAAATAGATATGATATTGAACACAAGAATCACTGCACACTTTTCTTTTTTTTGATATCACAGACCAACAATACTCATTCTCGTTTCTCTTCAGACCAGTTTATTCTCATATTTAATCCGAAATATCCTTAAGATATCTATTACAAGCTCAAACTTCTTCGATAATGAGAACAGCCAGTTCTTTTGATACTCACCGTGATGGTAACCGCTTCTGCGCTTCAAAAGAACTGTTGAGCTCCATTCTCTTTGCACTTCAACCCAATTTATGAATTGGAACTTTGTAATGAGGCTTGAACTACCAATGAAATATGAATTCTTACGACAAAGGAATTGCATCGCTATGGTGATTGAGTGAAAATTAGCGACGCGCTATGTTTCGCAGGAAGTTCAAGACGTAATAAATTTTCTAATTCAAAATTTACATTATAAGCCTTCAAGACCAAAACCTAATGCATAATTCGAGTTTATACCAATTCTGTTTTAGAATTTCGCATATTTTCAAGTTTATAAAAGCTATTACTTCGTTAGAAATACTCATGATAGCTAAGGCTATCCTTGCGTTTTCTGTCTTGTACTTGATTTAATAATTCTTGAAAATAAAGTGAAACCTTAAAACAGAAGTGGTATTAAACCCTGAGCCATGCTCAAACATAACGCCTCTCCACTCGAAATTGATGTACCCTAGATTTCTCAAGAGCATATTATTTAGAAGGCAGAAGTTTACATTGGTAGTTGGTCATTCTAATTTAACCCAAGTCATAAGGTGTTTTTACATATATCCCAAAGACAGGGATATGAATGCCTTAAGTAGCTTTCCAGCTTTTACTGCCCTCTCAGTATTCTGTCAGAAACGAAGATACGAAATTACCGTCCATTAGCTTTGGCGCTTCACGCACTCAGCAACCTTTCTGAAACAGCTCTGTGAGATTGTGCCTTCCTTCAATAATCTATTCCGAAATCCTAAAACAGAATCGTATTCCATTTAGATTAAACCCGAATTATGCATTAGGTTTTCGTGATGAGAGCTTAAAATGCAAAGAGAATGGGAGCT